>DENG01000075.1:0-210 GCA_002359975.1 Polynucleobacter sp. UBA2650 | reverse complement strand
ATTTAAGCGCATCAGTTCAGGGCGAAAAAATATTTGCCTCAAAGGTTGAGGCGCTGCCCGTATTTGCTTCGGTGGGTTGGGTACCAAAAGCCATGCCACCAAGAATCCAACAAAGCCGAGTCCTGCTAGTAATAAAAACATGCCATCGAGCCCAATCGCACGATAAATGGGTGTCGCAATCACCAACGACATGGCAAACGATAAACCAAT
>DENG01000004.1:13590-18836 GCA_002359975.1 Polynucleobacter sp. UBA2650 | reverse complement strand
TTATCCACATCGACCGGTATGACATCCTGCGGCCCAAACTTACCCTCCAAGATCATCTTGGAAACGGGGTTCTCAATATGCTGTTGAATCGCACGCTTTAATGGTCTAGCTCCATATACGGGATCAAAGCCTACTTCGGCGATCTTACTCAACGCCGCATCACTGACATCAAGTTGCATATCAATGCGAGCCAAACGTTCAGACAAGTTTTGTAACAAGATCTTTGCGATGGCCGCAATGTTCTTTTGATCCAAGCCATGGAAAACCACAATCTCATCCACCCGATTTAAAAACTCTGGGCGGAAATGATTCTTTAGCTCTCCAAAGACAGCATCCTTAACTTCAGATTGATTCTTACCGGTCATCGACTGAATTAAATGCGAGCCAATATTACTGGTCATAACGATCACTGTGTTTTTAAAGTCGACCGTACGGCCCTGGCCATCAGTTAATCTGCCATCATCTAGCACTTGTAAAAGAACATTGAAAACATCGGGGTGGGCTTTCTCAATCTCATCAAACAAAATAACGCTATAGGGCTTGCGCCTTACTTGCTCTGTGAGATAACCGCCCTCTTCATAGCCAACATAACCCGGGGGCGCCCCAATCAGGCGAGCCACGCTATGCTTTTCCATAAACTCGCTCATATCAATCCGAATCAAGCGATCATCGCTATCAAACAGAAATTCGGCAAGGGCTTTACATAACTCAGTCTTGCCAACACCGGTTGGTCCCAAGAACATAAACGAACCATAAGGCTTATTTTCTTCAGAGAGTCCGGCACGCGAGCGACGAATCGCATCCGACACTGCACGAATTGCTTCGTCTTGACCAATCACTCGCTCGTGCAAGTGGTCCTCCATCTTCAATAATTTATCGCGCTCTCCTTGCATCATTTTGGATACAGGAATACCCGTTGCCCGCGAGACCACTTCAGCAATCTCCTCCGCGCCCACTTGGGTACGTAATAGTCTAGGGCGATGACCATCCTTGTTGTGGGCTTTCGCTTCAGCGGCAGCGGCTGACTTTAACTTCGCCTCTAGTTCAGGTAACTTGCCATATTGAAGTTCTGCCACCTTCTCAAGCTTACCCTCGCGCTGCAGTTTAGTAATCTCTGCCTTTACTCGCTCAATCTCTTCTTTGACCGATGCGGCACCCAGAGCCGCGCCCTTTTCTGCTTTCCAGATTTCTTCTAGATCAGCATACTCTGCACCTAAGCGCTTGATTTCTTCCTCAATTAACTCAAGGCGTTTTTTAGAAGCGTCATCCTTTTCTTTCTTGACTGCTTCGCGCTCAATCTTGAGCTGAATCAGACGACGATCTAATTTATCCATCACCTCGGGTTTGGAGTCAATCTCCATCTTGATGCGTGATCCAGCCTCATCAATTAGATCAATAGCCTTATCTGGCAAAAAACGATCTGTGATGTAGCGATGTGATAGCTCGGCTGCGGCCACAATCGCTGGATCTGTAATTTCAATACCGTGATGCAGCTCATATTTTTCTTGCAGACCACGTAAGATGGCAATCGTTGCCTCAACGCTGGGCTCATCAACCATGACCTTTTGGAAACGACGTTCCAATGCAGCATCTTTCTCAATGTATTTACGATATTCATCTAAGGTAGTTGCGCCAATACAGTGAAGCTCTCCACGAGCTAAAGCGGGCTTAAGCATATTGCCGGCATCCATTGCGCCATCTGCCTTACCGGCACCCACCATCGTATGGATCTCATCGATAAAGATAATGGTGCGGCCTGCATCCTTGGCAATGTCGTTCAAGACTGCCTTCAGACGTTCCTCAAACTCACCACGATATTTAGCACCAGCAAGCAACAAGGCCATATCAAGCACTAAAACACGCTTATCTTTCAGTGTTTCTGGAACTTCGCCGTTCACAATACGTTGCGCCAGACCCTCCACAATAGCTGTTTTACCAACTCCTGGCTCCCCAATTAAAACTGGGTTATTTTTGGTTCGGCGTTGCAGAATCTGTATCGTGCGACGAATTTCATCATCTCGCCCAATGACAGGATCTAGTTTGCCCAAGCGGGCACGCTCAGTGAGATCCAGTGTGTATTTTTTTAGAGCCTCGCGCTGACCTTCCGCATCTGCTGAGTTCACAGCCTCACCGCCCCGAACTAAATCAATGGCTGCCTCCAGTGCTTTGCGACTTAAGCCATTCTCACGCGCAGCCTTACCCAGCTCGCCCTTATCGTCAGCCAAAACCAGCAAGAAGAGTTCGCCCGCAATGTATTGATCGCCACGCTTGCTAGCCTCTTTTTCTGTCTGATTAAGCCAGCCGAGTAGTGTGCGCCCTATTTGCACATCACCGCCAGTCCCTTGCACTTGAGGTAATTTATTAATCATTGCCTCGGCAAGCTTCTCAAGCCCAGTGACGTTTACCCCGGCCCGAGTTAAGAGGCTACGGGTACCGCCATCTTGCTGCCGTAACATCGCTAACAGCAAATGTTCTGGCTCAATGAACTGGTTATCTTTAGCTAAAGCAAGGCTTTGGGCATCTCCTAGCGCCTCCTGAAACTTCGTCGTTAATTTATCTATACGCATGATTTATCTCAATTTATTTGCAAAATTACTAATCTACCTAGAATATGGGGATGAATAGCATATATTCAAGTATTCACTTGATTTAAAACAAATTATGGCTTGGTTTCTTTATCTTCTCGAATGCAGTGATGGCAGTTTCTATGCTGGTATTACCAACCGCCTGCCAGAGCGGATTGACGCTCATAACTCTGGTCTTGGGGCACGTTATACCCGCGGCAGGGGTCCGGTCAAACTCCTCGCCAGCAAGGAATATTTGGATCGCTCAAGCGCCTCCAAAGCAGAGGCTCTGATTAAACGGATGCCGCGTCACAAAAAACTGGATTTCTTTGATTAACCCAAATCGCGCCGGATTACTTTTTAGCCCAACGCTCCATTGCTTGATCGTCTGAGACCCTCGCGTCAACCCAACGAGCTCCTTGAGGCGTATCCTCTTTCTTCCAAAAGGGGGCTAATGTTTTTAGATAATCCATGATGAACTCACAGGCTGCAAATGCCTCGCCCCGATGCGCGCTCGTAACCGCCACCAACACAATTTGATCCAGGGGCATCAAAGGGCCCACTCGATGGATTACCAAAGCATCCTTTAGGTCCCAGCGCTTCTTTGCTTCATCAACAATATCGTGCAGGGCTTTTTCGGTCATGCCCGGATAGTGCTCCAGGGTCATGGCTTTTACTTGACTACCTTCATTGAGGTCGCGAACAGTTCCAATAAAAATAGCAACTGCCCCGATTTGCGGCTCATCCTTACGCAAAAGAGCAATCTCTTGCGTTAGATCAAAGTCATGTTCTTGGATTCGAACTGGCATCTTAGCCCCCGGTAACTGGAGGAAAGAAAGCGACTTCAGCATCCTCTATCAAGGTCGCATCAGCGCTCACCATTTGTTGATTGAGAGCACAGCGCAAGACCTTATCCTTGGCCAAGGTCTCAGCCCACGGATGACCCCGTGCAATGAGATGGGTACGCAGATCATCAATGGTCTTAATATGTTCTGGTAGATCAATATCCTCGTGCGCAAGACCGAGTGATTCTCGAATAGAGGCAAAAAAACGTAGGTGTAGCTTCATCTTTGCTTAATTAACTTAGAAGTCCACTAAAAGGGATATAGCGCACCATATCACCTTTTTTAAATCCCTGACCAGCAGGACAATCCAGCAAACCATCGCCCCAAGCAGCACTGGTTAAGACCCCGGAGCTTTGGTTGGGGAACAAATCTAAGCCACCTTGTGCATTGATCTTCACCCGCAAGAACTCATTGCGTCGATCCGGTTTTAACCAATCAAAATCAGCTCTCATTAAATATGAAGGTGATGAAAGATCTGAGCGGCCTTGTAGTTTTAAGATAAACGGCCGTACAAACAGCAGGAAGGTTACAAAACTCGATACGGGATTTCCTGGTAATCCAATAAACCAAGTCTCCTGATCGCTCTGTTGCTGTTTACGAACTGCTCCAAAAGCCAGCGGCTTACCGGGTTTAATCGCAATCTGCCAGAGATCTAAACGACCTTCTGCATTCACTGCAGGCTTAATATGATCCTCTTCGCCTACTGAGACCCCTCCTGAAGTAATGATCAAATCATGATTGGCACTGGCAGTACGCAAAGCTGCGCGGGTTGCCTCGAGGCGATCGGGGACAATTCCGTAATCCGTCGCCTCACAACCCAAACTCCGAATCACTCCTAATAAGGTATCCCGATTGGAGTTATAAATACCGCCTGGTTTTAATGGCTCGCCGGGTAAAGAGAGTTCGTCTCCAGTAAAAAAGGCAGCGACCCGTACTTTGCGTTTTACTGGTAATTGTGCATAACCGGCCGAGGCAGCAACGCCTAACTGCTGAGGCCTCAGTAAGCTTCCAGCTGTTAAAGCAAGCTTGCCCGCGGTCAAATCCTCGCCGCGTCGACGAATCCACTGACCAGCATTTGGAACGCTATTGATTTGTACTAATTCGTTTTGATCTTGAACGATGCAATCTTCTTGCATCACCACTGCATCGGCTCCCTGAGGAATAGGTGCGCCTGTAAAAATTCGGGCAATGGTCCCTGTCTCCAGACTTTGTCCTACCGATCCAGCAGGAATACGCTGGGCCATCCGTAGCACGGTTCCAACCTGTTTAATTTCCGAAGAACGCACCGCATAGCCATCCATAGAGGTGTTATCCAATGGAGGAACATCAACCTGGCTAGCGATATCCTTCGCGAGCACACGCCCTAAGGCTGCCTGCGTTGGAACCGTTTCTTCCTCGTTGACCGGACTTGCATTTTTTAATAAATGGGCAAGGGCCTCTACCGCACTGAGCATTGGTGGCTTACTTGGAGTGGATTGCATCGTACTTAAATTTATTAAATGACGTGTTGTTCAATAAACTGCTTTATCTGCATCGTATCGGCTGGCATGTTCATAACCCGTTGTGGCTTTGCCTTAATGTCTTTGAAAGCACTGGGGCACTCAGCAGGACGTCCCAAGGCTTCCTGAATGGTCTCTTCAAATTTAATAGGCAAGGCCGTTTCTAAAACGAGCATCGGCACATCCTTTTGCAAATAATGTCTGGCCACCTGAACACCATCTGCTGTATGCGTATCAATCATGACCCCATATTGCTGATCAATCTGACGAATGGTTTCTAAACGGTTTTGATGTGTACTCCGACCCGAGACAAAACCAAATTGCTGAATCCTTTGAAA
>DENG01000004.1:5587-13562 GCA_002359975.1 Polynucleobacter sp. UBA2650 | reverse complement strand
GTCAAATACAAATCGTTCAAAATTACTCGCCTTGGAGATATCCATCGACGGGCTGGAGGTATGTAAAGTCTCGGCAGATTTACGAGCGCGGTAGATACCGGTCTTAAAGAACTCATCGAGCACATCGTTTTCATTGGTAGCAACTACTAATCGCTCAATGGGTAAGCCCATCATCCGTGCAATGTGGCCGGCGCAGACATTGCCAAAGTTTCCTGAGGGTACAGCAAAGGAGACCTTCTCGGCGCTTGATTGGGTAGCTAGGAGATATCCTTGAAAGTAATAAACCACTTGAGCCAGTACGCGACCCCAATTAATCGAGTTCACTGTGCCGATACGGTATTTGGCTTTAAACACCAAATCATTGCTTACTGCCTTCACGATATCTTGGCAATCGTCAAATACACCTTCAACAGCCAAGTTGAATATATTGGGGTCTTGCAAGGAATACATTTGTGCAGACTGAAATGGGCTCATCTTGCCGCGTGGGGAGAGCATAAATACTTTTATGCCATGCTTGCCCCGCATTGCATACTCTGCGGCACTGCCTGTGTCACCCGAAGTGGCCCCTAAAATATTTAGGTCTTGATTGGCGCGCTTTAGAGTGTACTCAAATAAATTACCCAGCAATTGCATCGCCATATCTTTAAACGCCAAGGTTGGGCCATTGGATAAACAAAGCAGTCCAAGCTTTGCACCCTTTTCTTCGCCTAACCAATGGATGGGGGTGATATCACTCGCCCGATCGCTTGCTCGCCCATTACAGTAAACCTGAGGGGTATAGGTTTTATGCAATAAGGTTTTTAAATCCTCTGCTGGAATGTCATCGCAATAGAGACTCAAAATCTCAAAGGCAAGGTCGGCGTACGATAGACCCCGCCATGAATCGAGTTGCTGTGTTGTTACCAGGGGATACTGATTAGGTAAATACAGTCCGCCATCTGGGGCCAAGCCCCCCAAAAGTATTCCCTGAAACGATTGCACAGGACTGGCACCACGAGTCGACTGATAACGCATATAAGTCTCTCTAATTAGGAGAGGTTTTCAAGGCGAATCTTGATAATCTCGCCGAGCACAGTCTTGAGAGCTTGCATCTCTGTGATTGCTGCCATCATATTTTTTTCTTTGGTCTCGTGGGTCAAAATCACCAGATCCGTTTGGCTCTCACCCTCTGCGGCCTCTTTCTGTAACAGGGCATCAATGGATACCCCATGAGCAGCCAAAATACGTGTTATCTCAGCCAAAACACCAGCCTGGTCTGCCACCGCAAAACGTAAGTAATAACTTGTAGTGACCTCTGCCATTGGCAAAATCGGCGTGTTTTGTAATGCATCGGGCTGAAATGCCAAATGCGGGACCCGATTTTCTGGATCGGCAGTTTGTAGGCGTGTCACATCGACCAAATCTGCGATCACTGCGGATGCAGTTGGCTCAGAGCCAGCACCTTTACCGTAATACAAAGTAGTGCCAACCGCATCGCCGTGAACTTGAACGGCATTCATCGCACCTTCCACATTAGCCAATAAGCGCTTTGTAGGAATTAAGGTTGGGTGCACACGTAACTCAATACCACTTGGGACCTTCTTGGTAATACCGAGTAACTTAATACGGTACCCCAATTGTTCTGCATATTTAATGTCGATTGCAGAAAGCTTGGTAATTCCTTCCACATGGGCCTTTGCAAATTGCATTGGTACACCAAATGCAATCGCACTCATGATCGTGGCCTTATGGGCAGCATCAATACCTTCAATATCAAAAGTAGGATCTGCCTCGGCATAGCCCAAGCGCTGAGCCTCTTTTAAGACAGTATTAAAGTCCAAGCCTTTATCGCGCATCTCGGACAAAATAAAGTTAGTAGTGCCATTAATGATGCCCGCAATCCACTCGATTCGGTTAGCACTTAAGCCCTCACGTAATGCTTTAATGATGGGGATGCCACCAGCAACCGCTGCTTCAAAGGCAACCATCACCCCTTTGGCGTGGGCTGCCTTAAAGATCTCATTACCATGAACAGCGATTAAGGCTTTATTCGCAGTGACGACATGCTTGCCGGCAGCAATAGCTTCAAGCACTAGATCCTTGGCAATTCCATACCCACCAATTAACTCAACCACGATATCAATTTCAGGGTTCTGAATCACCTTCCGCGCGTCAGCCACCACCTCAGCCTGACCGTTCACCATTTCTTGGGCACGCTTGGTATCGAGATCGGCAACCATATGAATCCGAATACCGCGGCCAGCGCGGCGTTTAATTTCTTCTTGGTTGCGAGCTAAAACAGTAAATACTCCGCTACCAACGGTTCCGATACCGAGAAGTCCAACTTGAATGGGTTTCATTATGCTTTTGCTGTCGCCGCAGCACCCTTTTTTAATGCGTGTTTATTACGATACCGTTCTAAGAAATGGGCAATACGCTTAATTGCCTCGCGTAAGGTATCTTCATGAGGCAAGAACGTTATCCGGAAATGATCTGGGTGTGGCCAATTAAATCCAGTGCCTTGAACCAACAGCACTTTCTCCTCTTTCAGTAAATCAGCAATAAATTGCTGATCATCCTTAATGGGGTACATATCTGGATCTAATTTTGGAAACAGATATAAAGCAGCCTTTGGCTTAGTAACCGTTACACCCGGTATCTCGCTCATTAATTTATACGCAAGATCACGCTGTCTTGCGAGCCGCCCGTCCTTGGCAACCAAGTCATTAATACTTTGATAACCCCCTAATGCGGTCTGAATCGCATATTGTCCAGGTACGTTTGCACATAGACGCATGGAAGACAACATATTGAGCCCTTCAATATAGTCAGCGACCATCGCCTTATCACCCGAGACCACCATCCAGCCAGAGCGATACCCGCACGAACGGTAGTTTTTGGAGAGTCCGTTAAAGGTAATGGTGACGACATCGGTCGAGAGCGATGCCAGAGAAATATGTTTCTCACCATCAAACAACATCTTGTCATAGATCTCATCAACAAACAGAATTAAATTATGTTGACGTGCAACTGCAATCATTTCCAACAAAATGTCTTTGGAATACAAAGCACCCGTTGGATTATTGGGATTGATGACAACAATTGCCTTGGTGCGCGGCGTAATCTTTGAGCGCAGATTATTCATATCAGGCGCCCAGTCTTTAGTTTCATCACACAAGTAATGATGGGGGGTGCCTCCCGATAAAGACACAGCAGCCGTCCATAATGGATAGTCGGGTGCCGGCACGAGCACTTCATCGCCATTATTTAGCAATGCGTTCATGGCCAACACAATTAATTCAGAGGCGCCGTTACCGGTATAAATATCGTCAAGGGTAACGCCCTGAATACCCTTCTCTTGGCAGTACTGCATGATTGCTTTGCGAGCTGCAAAAATACCTTTTGAGTCAGAATAGGCTGAGGCATTACCTAAATTACGAATCATGTCCAACTGAATCTCTTCGGGCGGGTCAAAACCAAATACACCGACGTTCCCAATATTGAGCTTAATAATCTTCTGACCCTCTTCTTCCATGCGCTGAGCAAGCTCCAGAACGGGGCCACGAATGTCATAACAGACATTATTTAGTTTGTCGGACTTTTGGATCGGTTTCACAATGAGGTCTTCTAAATGGTTAAGCTCTTGAAATCTAGGGATAAATTGCTAGCTATAATCCCTTAATTATGACAGAGCCTCGGCGTGAAGTTACATTCTGACCCCCAATCCAGCCTAAATACAATCACAGGCTACGGAATTGGCTATATCGAGGTCAACTCAAAGGTCTATCCACATGCGCTAATTGTCCAACCGGAGGGTGAAATAAGCCCCTGGCCCGTAAGTGCGTTTGCGGATCTATCGTCAGATAATTTAGCCAGCTTATGCGTATTTAAGCCAGAGCTCATCATCATTGGTACGGGTAAGAAACAGCAGTTCTTGAAACCAGAATTAATTAAGCCCCTCATACAAGCCAAAATTGGATTTGAAATGATGGACTCCCAAGCAGCCTGCCGCACGTACAACATTTTGATGAACGAGGGGCGTCAGGTATTGGCAGCCATCATTCTAGATACAAGCAATTTGGTTTAACACGGACTCTCATGAACGCCAATCGCCAAATTACGCCCTTAAGCTCCCCAGCACTGTTGCTATTATTTACTTTAGCTACTTTGCTTTGGTTTGGCACACTTGATTACCGTCACCTCATCCCAAGCGATGAGGGTCGCTATGCACAGATGGCTCGTGAAATGATGGTGAGCGGTGACTACATTACACCTCGCTATAACGACTATAAGTATTTTGAGAAGCCGCCCTTTCACATCTGGGTTACTGCAATCACCTTTCAATTATTTGGTTTAGGAGAGTGGCAGGCTCGATTCTGGAGTGGCATCACTAGCTACTTCACCATTCTGTTGGTGGGCTTTACTGCATTTCGTCTGTATGGATCACTCGCAGGCTATCTTGCAGCACTCATCTTATTGGCAAGTCCAATGTGGGTGGTGGGTGGGCACTTTAATGCTCTCGATATGGGACTGTCTGCCTTTTTGAATCTGGCGCTATGTTCATTACTTCTGGCTCAACATAGTTTTAATGAGAATCGTCTGCGCGCAGCGCGACATTGGATGTGGATTTGTTGGTTAGCAATGGGTCTAGCGACCCTCTCAAAAGGCCTCATTGGTGTTGTGATCCCGGGGATGGTGTTATTTGCATACATGATCACTCGCTGGGATTGGCGTATTTTGACTAGGCTTCACATTGTTAGCGGCTTAATCATTTTCCTAGCAGTGACTGCGCCTTGGTTTATTGCAGTATCGATACAAAATCCAGAGTTTGCACATTTCTTTTTTATTCATGAGCACTTTGAACGCTTCACAGCTGATGCGCATCGGCGTACTGCGCCCTTTTACTTCTTCTTGCCCCTAGTGATAATTGGTTTTCTGCCATGGATGCCTCAGTTCTTCCAATCGGCTTGGCAAACTATCAAGCAGTATCGCCTTGGTCAATTCTCGGCAAGCTGGATGCTCTGGGCATGGTTTGTCATCATCCTGCTTTTCTTTAGCGTGTCACGCTCTAAATTACCGGGGTACATCATGCCGGTATTTCCAGCACTCGCTATCTTGGCAAGCAAATCCATCATTGACTATTTAGAAACCCACCCCAGTCTATCGAATGGCTGGAGAGTGCAAACACTCTTTTTTGCAGTTCTGGCAATCGTCGGCTTTTTCTTTCTGTCTGAGGTTGGACGAAACGGTCAACCCGATGAGGTCGAAGCATATCAAGCCTATACCGTTTGGATTACGGTAGCACTTCTATGCTTGTTCAGTTTTAGCCTCTGTGCAGCGCTGCTTGCTAAAAGAAATTCCCTGCTCAGTATTGGATTGTTTGCGTTTGGATTTTTCCTAACAGCAACGATCGCCGGCACCGGTCACGAAACTCTAGGTCGTGCGGTATCTGGCTATGACCTTGCCCAAAAGGTGAAAGGTCAAATACCTAGTGATGCCAAGATATACTCCGTGCGTCTGCTTGACCATACCCTACCGTTTTACTTAGAGCGTAATACCATCATGGTGGAATTTACCGATGAGCTGACCTTTGGTTCCAAACAAGAGCCTCATAAATTGGTTCCTTCTTTACAAGAGTTCATCGCCCTCTGGAACCAAGACCCCAAAGCAATCGCAGTCATGGTTCCCTCTCAATATGAGGAGCTCAAGCAAATGAATCTTCCCATGGAGGAGCTGGGGAGAGACTCCAGACGAGTAATCGTTAGACACCCTTCGCCAGCTTTGCGACAATAGACGAATGAGTCAAGACACCCTGCCATTTATTCCGTTTACCAAACCCACGATTGATGAGGCGACGATTGCTGCCGTTGCTGATGTTCTACGCTCAGGTTGGATTACCTCAGGCCCTAAGGTNNNNATTGGTCCGGGCGATGAGGTAATTACAACCCCGATTTCTTGGGTGGCCACGTCCAATGTCATTCTGGCCGTTGGCGCAAAGCCAATATTTGTTGATGTTGATCCTCAAACACGTAATCTAGATCTCAATCAAGTAGCTAAGGCTATTACTAAAAATACAAAAGCTATCATGCCAGTCTACCTAGCAGGCTTGCCGCTTGATGTGGATGCTTTATATGCATTGGCAAATCAACACAGTTTGCGCGTGATTGAAGATGCGGCGCAAGCCTTAGGATCTTCCTGGAATGGAACCCGAATTGGTCATGCAGGTAAACATGATTTAGTCAGTTTTAGTTTTCAGGCAAATAAAAACCTCACCACCATTGAAGGTGGTTGTTTAGTTTTTAATACTGAACGTTTTGGCGAAGACCAAGTACGTCTAGCAGAGAAATTACGATTACAAGGTTTAGTTCGCAGCGGTCCCGACGGGATGGAAGTGGACATCTTGGGCGGTAAAGATAATTTAACCGATATCAATGCCGTGATTGGCTTGCATCAGATCAAACAGTTAGATCAATTTCAGAAGAGGCGTATCGAGTTAGCTAAAGAATATTTCCAGAAAATTACTCAAGCCGGTTTAGCTAACAAAGGCTTAGGTCTGCCCGTAGCTGACTATGAACAGAGTAACTGGCATATGTTTCAGGTTACTTTGCCATTGACTCGCTTGCAACGCTCTCGTGGTGACATGATGACGACCCTGAAAGAGCGTGGCATTGGTACTGGGGTGCATTACCCCATCATTACTGGGTTTGAGCTCTATCGTAAATTAGGCTATCGCCCCGAATCCACCCCCATTGCTGCGGAGATTGGTCGCTCTATCCTGACCATCCCTTTATTCCCCACCATGAGCTCACACGATATTGATCGCGTGGTCGAGGCCCTCACTCAAGTCCTGAACTAATAACGCAAGTCGCTGTTCAGGCAAAATGTAGACATGAACAACTCTCCAATCCAATTTAGCAGTGATGCGCCTCGCCTTAGCGTGGTCATTCCGGTCTATAACGAGGAAGATGGTCTAAATGCTTTGTTTGATCGTCTCTATCCTGCGCTTGATCAAATCACTTCTCAATTTGCCCTATCGTATGAAATTGTTTTTGTGAACGATGGAAGCAAAGATCGCTCTGCAGCTATTTTGGCGATGCAGTATGAAAAGCGTCCTGATGTAACTCGTGTAGTTCTGTTTGCTAATAATTTTGGTCAGCATATGGCAATCATGGCTGGCTTTGAATACGCTCGTGGTGAATACGTCATTACGCTAGATGCTGATTTGCAAAATCCTCCGGAAGAAATTAGAAAAATTGTTCGTCAACTAGAGGAGGGGCATGATTATGTTGGCACCATTCGCGAGAATCGCCAAGACTCTTGGTTTCGAAAGAGTGCCTCGCGTGCCATGAATCATCTGCGTGACAAAATGACTCGGATCACCATGACCGATCAGGGTTGCATGATGCGGGGTTACCATCGTCGCATTGTTCATTTGGTATCACAGTGCGAGGAAGCTAATACATTTATTCCTGCGCTCGCCTACACCTTTGCAAATAAGCCGATTGAGATCTCTGTTAAACACGAAGAACGTTTTGCAGGGGAATCTAAATATAGCTTGTATCAACTCATCCGGCTTAATTTTGATTTGGTCACTGGTTTCTCGGTGATGCCACTCCAGATTTTTTCTATCCTTGGGATGTTGTTGGCTGGAGCGGCAGGCTCTCTATTTTTATTACTCTTGATTCGGCGCTTTGTATTAGGCGCTGAGGTCGAGGGTGTCTTTACCCTGTTTGCGCTTACTTTCTTCCTTATTGGGGTCATGCTCTTTGGGCTTGGACTGCTTGGTGAGTACATTGGTCGCATCTATCAACAAGTTCGGCAACGGCCACGCTACATGGTCAGCGCCGTTCTAGAGCAAGCAAAATCCTAGATTCTTGAATCAAGTCAATAAACATGCAGTTGTTTTTGCCTACCACGATGTGGGCGTGTACTGCTTGCAGGCTCTGCTCGATGCGGGGATGCATATCGATCTAGTCATTACGCACGATGATGACCC
>DENG01000004.1:880-5544 GCA_002359975.1 Polynucleobacter sp. UBA2650 | reverse complement strand
CGCTATCACCAGACTATATTTTTTCCTTCTATTACCGTTTCATGATTCCGGCAGAGTTATTGAAAGTGCCCAAGCTTGCAGCGCTGAATATGCACGGCTCTCTATTACCAAAGTATCGTGGGCGCGCCCCCGTTAATTGGGCTGTTCTGCATGGAGAAGTGGAAACCGGGGCTACTTTGCACGTGATGGAAGCTAAACCTGATGCCGGTGATATCGTTGACCAAATTGCAGTCCCTATTGAGATCCATGAAACTGCCCATGATGTATTTAATAAGGTAAGTAATGCAGCTAAGCGAGTAATAGAAAGAGTGTTACCAAAGCTTATGAAGGGTGAGATTCCAAGAAGCCCAAATGATCTCAGCCGAGGCAATTATTACGGGGGCCGCAAACCTGAGGATGGCCGTATTGATTGGTCTCAGCCTGCCATCACAATTTACAACTTAATTCGGGCCGTTGCCCCGCCCTATCCAGGTGCATTTACCGAGTTTCAAGGAAAGATATGGATTCTTTCCAAAAGCTCACTACCCCTTAATCTTGGAACCGATCTCAGCCCCCAAGTTGCTCAGATCCTCAAAAAATCGACGCCAGGACTTCATCTAGTCGATAATCGATACTTCGGCCTCTGTGGTGATGGCAAAGTACTTGAACTTCTATCCGTAGAAGTTCAATGAATGCCTAGTGGTGTAGTTCAATCAAAAGGAATTAGTTTTATGAAAAAAGTCCTCATTTTGGGTGTGAATGGTTTTATTGGTCATCATCTATCCAAGCGCATTCTAGAGACCACCTCGTGGGAGGTCTATGGCATGGACATGCAAAACGACCGAATCGGTGATTTGCTCAGCAATCCCAGAATGCATTTCTTTGAAGGCGACATCACTATCAATCGCGAATGGGTTGAGTACCATGTTCGTAAGTGCGATGTCATTCTGCCCCTAGTGGCAATTGCGACCCCAGCTACCTATGTACAACAGCCCCTGCGAGTTTTTGAGCTCGACTTTGAAGCAAATCTCCCCATCGTCCGTTCCGCGGTCAAGTACGGCAAACATTTAGTCTTCCCATCCACCTCTGAGGTCTATGGCATGTGCGAAGATGCCGAGTTTGATCCAGCACAATCTAATTTGGTCTATGGCCCCATTAATAAACCACGTTGGATCTATGCGTGTGCAAAACAATTAATGGATCGTGTGATTTGGGGTTACGGTATGGAAGGGTTACGGTTCACACTATTTAGACCCTTTAATTGGATCGGGCCAGGTCTTGATAGTATCTACACTCCCAAAGAAGGATCCTCGCGCGTAGTTACTCAGTTCTTAGGTCATATTGTGCGCGGTGAACCGATCAATCTCGTGGATGGTGGCTCACAAAAGCGGGCCTTTACGTATATTGATGATGGCATTGACGCTTTAATGCATATCATTGCCAATGAAAATGATATTGCCAATGGCAAGATCTATAACATTGGTAACCCAAAGAATAATCACTCGGTCAAAGAATTGGCCAATATGATGCTAACGATTGCGAAAAAGATACCGGAATACGCCGTTACAGCTGACAACGTAAAGCTGATTGAGACAACATCCAAAGCCTATTACGGTATTGGGTATCAAGATGTACAAAATCGTGTGCCCGCTATTAGCAATACGATGCAAGAGCTGGGCTGGAAGCCAAGTACTGCGATGGAAGACGCTCTTGCCAAAATCTTTGAAGCCTATCGCAATGATGTTGATAAAGCCCGTCATCTCGTCGACTAGATCCTATTCCTGATGGCCAAGATCGCCCTAAAAGTCGATGTTGATACCCTGTTGGGTACTCAAGTTGGCACCCCTAACTTAGCCAAACTCTTTGCTGAACTCGGGGTGGGTGCAACCTTTTTATTTAGCTTAGGCCCAGATCATACGGGTTGGGCACTAAAGCGTGTATTTAGACCTGGATTCTTAAAAAAAGTTTCGCGCACATCGGTTGTTGAGCACTATGGCATAAAGACCCTCTTGTATGGTGTTTTACTGCCTGCTCCTGACATTGGCAAACGAGCTGCCAATGAAATGCGTGCGGTGGATCAAGCGGGACATGAGACCGGGATTCATACATGGGATCATGTGTATTGGCAAGATAATGTCTATCAGCGTGATGCCTCGTGGACGCGTCAGCAGATGCAAAAAGCCTACGATCGTTTTATCGAGATCTTTGGTCACCCTCCAGTAACCCATGGTGCCGCAGGCTGGCAAATGAATCTTGCTGCTTTAGAGCAAATTGACGCTTGGGGAATGCTCTATGCTTCCGATGGTCGCTCTGCCCCAAATTTGGTTCCTTATCGAATCGCATTTGGTCAGCAAAAAAGTAAACATGTCCAATACCCCACCACTCTACCTACTTTTGATGAGCTAATCGGTATAGATGGTACGGATGCATTTGGGGCTGCACAACAAATTCTGGCAATGACACAGAGCAATCCCAATGATCAGGTATTTACTCTGCATGCAGAGCTCGAAGGTCAAAAGCTGCTACCGGCCTTTCGCAAACTACTCCTAGGATGGCTGGAGCAAGGACATGAACTTGTGACAATGGGGGTATTACATCGTTCTTGGGCAGCTACTGGACAGCTCGATAAAATAGCGACTGAGCAATTTAAGTACGGAAGTATTGCTAATCGAAGTGGCGAGTTGATGGTGCAGGCTAGTACAAGCACAGATTTTTAATGAATACTAATGAAGGAATGTAATATGACTATCAAAATTGGGCAAACCATACCGTACTGTGAGATCCCAGCAACATCACAACTCACCTTCTCTCCCAAAGCCTATCAAGGCAAGAAATTGGTCTTGTACTTTTATCCCAAAGACTCAACGCCTGGATGTACTGTCGAGGCTGGCGAATTTAGAGATCACATTGATTCCTTTAATCAAGCGAATGCTTTGGTCGTTGGTGTATCGAGAGATCACCTGCGCTCGCATGAGAACTTTCGCCAAAAACTAGGTCTCCCTTTTGAATTGGTTGCCGATACCGAAGAAAAACTGTGCACGATCTTTAATGTCATCAAAATGAAAAATATGTACGGCAAACAAGTTCGAGGCGTTGACCGCAGCACCTTCCTCTTTGACAGCAAAGGCGTTCTCCAAAAGGAGTGGCGTGGCATTAAGGTGACTGGCCATGTGGCCGAGGTACTCACTGCCGCCAAGGCAATGTCCTAGGGATTTATACGGTACTTGCAAAGACATCAATTTGGGTTACAGTATGGCTATATGCACCGTAAGCGATGGATGCCATTAAACCCGCATCGGGGTCTATCTAGGCCACGACGGGACACCGGCCCCCTTGTAAATCGTGCATATCACCCCGCCCTCTGCATCATCCTTCAAAACCGCCCTTCGCTCTTAGTAGGCGGTTTTTTCATTTAGGAGAAGTCCTCGAATGCCATTACCTCCACTGCCCACCCAAATTGCTGATCAAATCAATTTAAGTCGTCAGAAAACACCGGATCTTAAAAATCCCCCAAAAAAGATGAAAAAAGCACTAGCGCCAAGTTGGGCCCAAGAGGTA
Organism: Polynucleobacter sp. UBA2650; assembly: GCA_002359975.1. Classification (GTDB taxonomy): domain Bacteria; phylum Pseudomonadota; class Gammaproteobacteria; order Burkholderiales; family Burkholderiaceae; genus Polynucleobacter. Next base: position 2,007 of record DENG01000004.1, on the reverse strand, counting down.
GAGGCAAATGTCGATATAGACGATGATCTGTCCGCTGCTGAGGCAGCATTGGAACAGATTAAGACTATTGCTCCAGCCCACCACCTAGAAAAGCAGTTGGACTCCAAACCAGAGCGGCCAAAGCGCACGGTGCGCACAGGTCCACCAAGTCTATTTGTATTGGATACCAATGTATTAATGCATGATCCATCGTCTCTCTTTCGGTTTGAGGAGCACGATTTATACCTGCCGATGACAACGCTTGAAGAGCTTGATAACCATAAAAAAGGAATGAGTGAGGTTGCTCGAAATGCGCGCATGGTGAGTCGCTCGCTCGACCAACTCATTGCCGGTACCAGCGGTCAGCTCGATGAAGGAATCCCGCTTAATAAATTAGGAAACCAGGACGCAACCGGGCGATTATTTTTTCAGACCCAGTTTTCCAATGCTCCTTTGCCCGAGGGTCTGCCCGAGGGTAAAGGCGATAACCTCATTTTAGGGGTGGTGCGTGATCTGCAAAAAGCAAAACCACAACAAGAAGTGGTCTTGGTATCCAAAGATATCAATATGCGCATCAAGGCTCGGGCTCTCGGTCTTCCTGCTGAAGATTACTTTAATGACCAGGTCTTAGAAGATCGAGATTTAATGTACTCGGGTGTGATGGCGCTACCGAGTGATTTTTGGCCCAAGCATGGTAAAGCTATGGAAAGTTGGGCCGACGGTAAGAGCGGCACGATGTTCTATCGGGTTACTGGCCCACTGGTGCCCAGCATGCTCATCAATCAATTTGTTTATCAAGAAAACCCAGATGGCACGACACCCTTTTATGCCCTCGTGCGTGAAATCAACGGTAAAACTGCGCTACTCCAAACTCTGAAGGATTACTCGCATCAGAAAAATAATGTATGGAGCATTACCGCGCGCAATCGTGAGCAAAACTTTGCCATGAATCTGCTCATGAATCCTGACATTGATTTTGTCACGCTTCTTGGTCAAGCCGGTACCGGCAAAACATTGCTCGCCCTTGCTGCTGGCCTTGAGCAAGTGTTAGACAGCAAACGCTATAACGAGATCATTATTACTCGAGCGACTGTTCCGGTCGGTGAGGATATTGGATTTTTACCCGGTACCGAAGAAGAAAAAATGCA
>DENG01000004.1:554-820 GCA_002359975.1 Polynucleobacter sp. UBA2650 | reverse complement strand
GTTAAAAGTATGAACTTCATGCGGGGTCGTACGTTTGTGAGTAAATTTCTGATTATTGATGAAGCGCAGAACCTAACGCCTAAACAGATGAAGACGCTTGTTACGCGAGCTGGTCCTGGAACCAAAATTGTGTGCCTTGGAAATATTGCTCAAATCGACACTCCTTATCTCACTGAGGGTTCGTCGGGTCTCACCTATGTGGTTGATCGCTTCAAGGGTTGGCGTCACAGTGGTCACATCACCTTGGCTCGTGGCGAACGTTCGCG
>DENG01000004.1:0-541 GCA_002359975.1 Polynucleobacter sp. UBA2650 | reverse complement strand
AAAAATTTACTTCTTACTGTCGTGGTTGCACTGAGTGTATTGACACTCAGTGCTTGCTCCACCCCTCCCACACGAACAACCAGTGGAGCTCCAAGCAATCCTCGTATCGCCCACTTTAAAAACGATACGAGCGTCGGTAATGAGGGAATTTCGATCGCTGCCATGGGTTTAGTAGGGGTGCCTTATCGCTATGGCGGCAATACCCCAGCCGGCGGTTTTGATTGCAGCGGCTTAATTGCTTACGTTTATCAGAATAGCTCGGGTATCAAGCTACCAAGAACGATTCAGCAAATGAGTAATGTCGGTACCGGCATTGGTCAACAGCCTCCAGCGCCAGGGGATTTGGTGTTTTTTAATACAACTGGGGAACGGTACTCCCATGCTGGAATTTATGTCGGCCAAGGTCGTTTTGTGCACGCTCCCAGCGCAGGAGGAACGGTCCGCCTTGAACGGATTGATTCGCCGTACTGGGCAGCGCGTTATACCGAAGCCCGCCGAATTACAAGTAATTAAAAGGGGCTAAAGCCGCCGCCATACGAGG
>DENG01000112.1:1256-2560 GCA_002359975.1 Polynucleobacter sp. UBA2650 | reverse complement strand
ATTATGATCGGGGAGATCCGCGATCGCGACACTGCTGCATTAGCAATGTCAGCGGCACAAACTGGTCATTTAGTACTTAGTACGATTCATACCCGTAGCGCACTTTCCTGCATCGACCGACTGGAAAATCTTGGGCTTGATCGACATGCCATTACTAATAGTCTTCTTTTCATCAGCTCACAGCGCTTAATTAAACGAATTGATAACAATGCGACCTGTGGTCGGATTGCAATTCATGAAGTATTAGAGTTTACAAATACCCTCTGTGCAGGCATTCAACAAAATATCCCCCTTTGCGAAATAAAAAAAATAGCTCAATTGGAGGGCTTCTCTACCATGTCCGAAAATGCTAAAGATCTTGCACAAAGGGGCATTATTGAGAATGCTTTATGCATTCAAGAAATGTTTATATGATGCTTGCAAGCTTCTCAATTCGGGATCAAATGCTTTTCATGCGACAGCTTGCGAGTCTCCTAACGGCTGGTCTATCCCTATTAGAAGCACTTCATTTGATTATGAAGTGCTGCCCGAAGAATTGGAGATTCATTCTGAGATCTATTATTGTTGATCTAAATCATGGTGAGAATCTTTCTGGTAGCTTATCTAAATACCGAGATCGCTTTAGCCCTATTTGTATTAGCTTGATTGCAATTAGTGAAAAAACTGGGCTATTAGCTCAATCGCTGATTCTGATTAGTAAACAATTAGAAGCTCAAGAGTCGCTTGGCCGCCAAATGAAACAGGCCCTTACCTACCCCTGCATTACCCTTGGCTCAGCCTTTCTGATGATTTTGGCCATGATGATTTGGGTGATTCCCAGTTTTGAAGATATTTTTTTAAACTTTAAAGCTGAGCTTCCTATGTCCACCCAACTATTAATTTCCATTGCGCGCTTCTTAGAAACGAATATTGAGTTTATTTTATTGTTCGGGGTCATTCTAGTAGTCGTATTTGCTTTTGTATGGACTAAATCTCTATATATTCAAAAATGGTGTGATTACCATCTCTTTGCCTTACCATTTTTTGGTAAGTTACTTCGCTTATCTGCTCAGATGACATGGTGTCGTAATCTAGCCTATCTTCTCGATTCAGGGCTAGGAGCCCTCGATGCCATTCGTATAACCGCCCAATCCTCTAATCACTGGCTTAGCCACGACCTAAGTGCTAATTTATTTAAACAACTATCTCAGGGGTGGGATTTAGGCGAAGCTCTTGATCGATGTGATCCGCGGGGTCAGTTCTTTGATCCAGAAACTAAGCACTTGCTTGGCATTGGGGCAAAAACAGGCACCCTCGCAGAAATG
>DENG01000112.1:312-1234 GCA_002359975.1 Polynucleobacter sp. UBA2650 | reverse complement strand
TCTAGAATGTGATTTAAGTCATCAGCTAGCAATCCTGAACCAAAGTTTAGAGCCTATTCTGATTCTTGCTTTGGGTTTAATGATTGGAGGATTATTGATGACTTTATATCTACCGATCTTCTCGCTCGGTAAAATTATTTAATGTTGNNTCTGGGTTAATACTGGTCTTAATTTACTTGGCTTGGGTTGATTTGCGTACCTTTTTATTACCCAATAAAGTGACCTATCCTCTAATCGCCCTAGGTCTCTTCTTTAACACCTTTACTCCTTATGCGTTTTGTGATCCCCAAGTGGCTTGGTTAGGCGCACTGATTGGTTACTTCGCTTTATATCTCATCAATCGTATCTATCGCCAATTTCGCCGCCAAGATGGGCTTGGTATGGGTGATGCTAAATTACTGGCGGCATTAGGTTCTTGGCTTGGCATTGGATCTTTACCATTAATGCTATTAGTAGCATCCTTACTTGGCATCATTGGAGGGCTGCTTTGGCTTCGTCACCATAAATTATCGAGTGGCCATGTCTTTCCTTTTGGCCCCTTCTTGGCAATTGCTGGCATCATTGAAATAGTATGGTCAAGTCGATTAATCAACTCTTCGATTTAAAAGGTAAGGTTCCGTTCTTGGGCCTCACTGGCGGAATTGGTTCCGGTAAGTCTAGTGTTGCTAATTTTCTTGCCAAGCAGGGTGCGGTGGTTATTGATACCGATCAAATCGCCCACCAAATAACCGCCTCCAATGGGCCTGCTATCGAAGCCATTTTGAAAGAATTTGGGCCTGATTACCTTAATGGGGATGGATCCTTAAACCGCCCCAAAATGCGTCAGCAGGTTTTTACAGATCCTAATTCCAAACAAATTCTAGAAGCCATTACCCATCCCTTAATTCGTCAAGAAACCATCGACCGGGCACAACAGGCCATT
>DENG01000112.1:0-212 GCA_002359975.1 Polynucleobacter sp. UBA2650 | reverse complement strand
GAGCTCCGCATCCAAAGGGTTATGGAGCGCAGCCAACTGGATCGGGCATCCATATTACAGATTATGGCAAGCCAGGCTAGTCGGGACGAGCGGCTTGCCATTGCCAATACTATCCTGACTAACGAGGGGGATCTCAGCGCCTTAGAGGCTCAAGCGTCCCTGCTCCACCAAAAAATGCTGGATTTGTAGTTTTTTGGCTCGGGTGGGCATAA
>DENG01000079.1:1781-4061 GCA_002359975.1 Polynucleobacter sp. UBA2650 | reverse complement strand
TCGACCGGGCACAACAGGCCATTAACAAGCAAGCGCCCTATATTGTCTTTGTGGTACCCCTTCTTTTGGAGTCTGGAGCATGGGAAGAGCACTTAGATCATATTGCGGTAGTAGATTGTCCCGATGAGCTCCGCATCCAAAGGGTTATGGAGCGCAGCCAACTGGATCGGACATCCATATTACAGATTATGGCAAGCCAGGCTAGTCGGGACGAGCGGCTTGCTATTGCCAATACCATCCTGACTAACGAGGGGGATCTCAGCGCCTTAGAGGCTCAAGCGTCCCTGCTCCACCAAAAAATGCTGGATTTGTAGTTTTTTTGGCTCGGGTGGGCATAAAATAATAGCCTGTGATCATTTACGAATACCCCTTTAACGAACTGGTGCGAAGCATGCTTCGCCTTGAGTATTTATTCGATCGCTTTAATCACTTTGCCAGGTCTGATGATGCGGAGCTGCATCACAATGCGCTCATCACTTTGTTTGAGCTTGGGGATATTAGTGCGCGGGGCGATATTAAAGCTCTTTTATTAAAAGAATTCGAACGCCAAAAATTTAGCTTAAATGGTCTCAAATCATCTAAAGAGGTAGATCAAGATAAGCTATTAGCAACCCTTGGTGAGCTTGAGCATGCTGCTACACAAGTTAATAGCTCGGTTATCAAGCCTAATGCAATCATTGCCGATAATGAGTGGCTTAATGCAATTCGTACGCGCTTACACACTCCAGGGGGCACAAGCCCGATTGATCTACCCGGATTTTATGCATGGCGCCACAGTCCAGTGACATCCCGTCGCGAGCTGCTTCAGAAATTTATTTATCCAATGCTGCCTTGGCAAGAATCTTGTCACTTATTTTTACGTCTGCTGCGTGAGTCTGGAGAAAGTAGAGAGGTTCTTGCGCACAAAGGATCTTTTCAACAAGCACCTTCTGGCAAGGTCTATCAGTTAATGCGTATTACCTTAGAGGATCCTTCGCTCTTTGCAGAAATCAGTGCCAACAAATACTTATTATCGATTCGTCTTCTCAAGTGCGACCGTGATCAAAAGCCCACGCTGATCAATGAAGATATTCCGTTTAAGTTAACACTCTGCCATTTCTAAATTATTTCGTTTGTAAATAATTCTGCAAATACTCAATCATCGGCCATGCGGCTGGAAGGACTGGGTCAACAGTCAATTTTGAGTGGAATACGGACTGCCAAGATAGCGCCTGATTCTCTAAGCCAGCAGGCTCACCTTGCCATTGCTGCACTAAACATACGTGTAACCGTACGTATGCGTGTGGATAATCATGCTCTAGAGTGATCAACTCAGAAAAGTGGGACGGATTGAGGGAGATTACTATCCCAAGTTCCTCCTTAAGCTCACGATGCAGCGCCAATGCAACAGACTCGCCAGCCTCTAATTTGCCACCTGGAAACTCCCAATACCCAGCATAGGGCTTTCCTTCTGGGCGCTTTCCCATCAAGACCTCTTTGCCCTCTTTCAGCAGAATCCCAACTGCGACCTCAACAATAGGTCGTGACTGAACTGTCATTTGTTAGTCTTATTTACCTGAGGAGTGGGACCCAGCCCAGTGTTTTGCAAATTGCCAAGCAACGCGTCCTGAGCGAGACCCGCGCTCAAGAGCCCACACCAAAGCCTCTGAACGGGCAGCCTCAATTTCTTTAGAGGTGAGTCCAAAATGAGACAGCCAATGGGAGACAATCGCTAAATACTCTTCTTGGCGGGGAGGGTAAAACGATAGCCATAAACCAAATCGTTCTGATAGAGATATTTTCTCCTCAACAACCTCGCCCGGATGGATCTCGCCATCATCGGTATGAACATAAGACTCGTTATCCCTCATATATTCTGGTAACAAATGGCGTCGATTCGAGGTAGCATAAATTAAGACGTTATCCACTTGAGCTGAGATTGAGCCATCCAAAGCGGACTTCATCGCTTTGTAGCCTGATTCACCATCTTCAAAAGAGAGATCATCACAAAATACGATAAATCGTTCGGGGCGTACTGCCAGTAATTCAGTGATGTCTGGGAGGTCTGCCAAATGATCTTTATCAACCTCAAGAAGACGCAAACCTTGATTGGCAAACTGATTTAAGCAGGCCTTAATCAAAGAGGATTTGCCAGTACCTCGGGCACCGGTCAGAAGAATATTATTGGCAGGCTTTTTATCAACAAAATGCTGAGTATTTTCAATAATCGCATCTCGCTGGCGATCAATGTGCTTAAGATCATCAAACGATATGTCCGATAGATGCTTAACGGGTTTTAAA
>DENG01000079.1:317-1714 GCA_002359975.1 Polynucleobacter sp. UBA2650 | reverse complement strand
TTCACCGTAAATAACCTTATTATTCAGTAATAAATATTTTGATGGTTATGATCGATAGTCTGCATTGATTGAAACGTACTCATGCGAAAGGTCGCAGGTCCAAACCGTCTCCTCGACATTTCCACGACCTAAATCAACTGTAACGCTAATCTCCGACTGTTTCATTACAGCCTGACCATCCGCCTCCTTGTAATCTGGATTGCGCCCCCCGTCTTTTGCAACCCAGACATCCCCTAGCCAAAGTTGAACCTTGGAGCTGTCTAAGTCACCCACTCCCGCATAACCAATGGCTGCTAAGATTCGGCCCAAGTTTGGATCGCTTGCAAAAAAAGCGGTTTTTACTAGTGGTGAGTGCGCAATTGATTTAGCAATGCGCTTGCACTCCACACTATCTTTGCCACCCTTAACTCGGATAGTTATAAATTTTGTAGCACCTTCTCCATCGCGAACAATCATCTGAGCCAATTGACGAGAGAGGGTAATTAAACCCTCCCTAAATGCGGCATATGCTGGGTCTGATTTACTCTGAATACTCACTGCCGATTGTCCAGTTGCCATCACAATGAAGGAGTCATTGGTTGAGGTATCACCGTCGATCGTAATCGCATTAAACGATAAATCGGCTGCCTCGCGAGTAAGATCCTGAAGTAAATCTGAATTGATATTTACATCGGCACCAATGAAGCCGAGCATCGTTGCCATATTAGGCTGAATCATGCCGGCGCCTTTAGATATTCCGGTCATGACGATCGGTCCAGCGGAAGTTTGAATAGTGAGTGATGCGGCTTTGGGCTGAGTATCGGTGGTCATGATAGCTTCAGCCGCTGAATACCAATCATCCTCTTTGAGTGCAGAGATTGCCTTAGGTATTGCGGTAATAATTTTCTCTACGGGTAAGGGCTCAAGAATGACCCCCGTTGAAAAGGGCAAGATTTGCTCAGGGCTAATGTCTAAGGCACTAGCTAAGGCATCGCAAGTTTGTTGTGCTCGACGCAAGCCCTCTTCGCCCGTGCCTGCATTGGCATTGCCCGTATTAATAATCAAGGCCTCAATAGGGTTACGCTCTAATAAGTGAGCCCTACAAAGCTGAACTGGGGCAGCACAGAAACGGTTTTGAGTAAATACTCCAGAAACACTCGACCCAGGTACTAAACGGATTACTAATATATCTTTGCGGTTTGCTCGCTTAATACCCGCTTCGGCAATACCAAGCTTCAAACCAGCAATTGGCTTGAGCTCATCCTTGTTGGGGAGTGGAAGGTTAACTGCCATAGGTAAATTAGAATGGCAAACTAGAAATTAAGCAATTTTTCCGTGGCAATGCTTGTATTTCTTACCACTTCCACAATGACATGGATCATTACGGCCTGTCTTGGGCCCTTCCCGAAGAGGGGCTG
>DENG01000079.1:0-245 GCA_002359975.1 Polynucleobacter sp. UBA2650 | reverse complement strand
TTAATGACATCATTCTTAATGACATCCAATAACTCAGCATAGAGCTCAAAGGCCTCGCGGCGGTACTCTTGTTTAGGATCTTTCTGAGCGTATCCACGCAAATGAATCCCTTGGCGTAGACGATCTAATGCTGCAAGATGCTCGCGCCAGTGACTATCAAGACTATAGAGCATTACGGAACGTTCAAAACTAGCGAAAGATTCGCGGCCGGTTAGATCTTCTTTTGCCTGGTAATTTTTCTTGGC
>DENG01000071.1 GCA_002359975.1 Polynucleobacter sp. UBA2650 | reverse complement strand
AGTCTTAATGGCGGAGCACTATATGCCCATGCTAAGGCTAAGCCAATTAGGGTTGCGACAAAAGCCCATGGACTAATGAACCATCCCAACAAAAGCGATAAGCTAGTCCAAATACAGGCTACATATAAGCCCGAACGCCCGGGCATCCTACCAGAGGGGATTGGGCGCTGTGGTTCATTAATAGCATCAACGTGGCGATCAAACCAATCGTTAATGGCCTGACTGGTGGCACAAACCATCGGGCCTGCCAAGATTACACCGGCTAATAGAAGATGCCATTGATTGAATAAAGATTGCCCCGAAGCAATTACGCCACAGGAAAAAGCCCACATGGGCGGAAACCATGTGATTGGCTTTAACAACTCCAAAATGGCAGATGGAGTTGGCCACGAGCGCTCGCTCGTCTGGTTTAAGACCGAAGTCCCCATTTCCACAATCCCTCAGTTGATAACGGCAATACCATTAAGATGTGTTCCAAAATCGCCAGCGATAACAAAGTGGCCAAAATGGTGGATGATGCGATTTGATATGGCGTTACCCCAGTAGCAAATGCTGTCTGCCACAGTGGTATTGCAAATAAACACGCCATCAAAATAGAAACTGGCAACAAGGGGTTCATCGCCCGCTTGGTGAAATATGTATGAATGTACTTCAGGTGCACTGGTAAAAATTTCTCATTGAGATTGAGCACTCCCAAGAAAACATTCAGTTTGGCACTTTGGCGCATTGCCCACAAAATAATAAAGGTCCATAAACCAATTAAATTAGTTCCGCCCCATGTCACCAGGGCAACAGCAGCGCCCAAAACAAGTAAGGCTAACTCATGATGGGCAATGGTCTGAAACGCATAAAAGGCTTTTCGTAAACCACGACACTCAGGAGGGCAAGCAATCCGTCTAGACCCAGTCACGTAGCCAAGTAAAAATCCAATTTCTTGCCAGGCCCATACAAGGAGTGCACAGGTAAAGCCGCAATAGGCGCCGGCAACTGTATTTAAATTGGCACTAGTCTTTAACCCGACCAAAGCAAACAAAAGAACAATACCGCTCATCCAAAAGGTAGTTTGATGGGTAGATCGTGGTCGTTGATTAAGGAGCAAAATGATGCCCGTCCCAAACCACCATGCAAAGATGGTGTAGAGCAAGGGAAAGGCAAAAGTGCTCATGCTCATTGTCTATTACCAGCTTGGCGCCAAACGAACATTGCGGGGAAGCTCGTGGTTACGTACTGGCAAGAAAAATGCTCGGGCAAAGACTAGGCCAACGCGAATACCCATAATCGGGACCATCATTTTGGCAACCAGACCGCCCTTCGCCTTATACACATCCATTTTTTGGAACAAGGCAAGCATCTGGTTCATGCATTCATAAAATCTTGGGTCGTCTAAATTGAGCGTAATCGGAAACACTTGCTTAGTAATTTCATTGGTAATGTGCAAGACCTTCTTGTCATAATCAGTAGGAGAGATCTGCATTGCTTTATAAAGTTGTGGACGGGAATGATCTCTGACGTACATGGTGCTGTATACCGCTAAGCAGAAAAACCGGATCCAGTATTTGTTGAGCCCCGTAAGAAGATTGGGATTGGCGCGCATGATTAATGCAAATGCCTCGCCGTGGCGAAACTCGTCGTTACACCATCTTTCGAACCAGAGAAATATTGGATGAAAACGTAACTCCGGTTTTTTCTCAAGCTCACGGAAAATGGTGATGTAACGAGCATAACCAATCTTTTCAGATAAATACGTGGCGTAATAAATGAACTTTGGCTTAAAGTAGGTGTATTTTTTTGCTTTTGCTAAAAATCCCAAATCAATCCCAATATCAAAGTCTTTCAGCCACTGGTTAATGAAGCCGGCATGCCGTGACTCATCTCGCGCCATATAGCCATAAAGCAATTTCATGTCTTCATTCTTAACCTTACGCTTAATCTCGGCATACAAAATACAACCTGAGAACTCAGAGGTAATTGAGCTAATTAAGAAATCAACAAACTCATCATAGAGTTCAGGGTCAATATTGGAATAGTTTTTATCCATATTGGCTGGACGTTGAAAGTGATCAGAATTAATATCCGCAGCAAACTCGGCCATCAATACATTCCATTCCGAACGAAGCGCATCAATATTTGTTTTATCAACCTCCTCAAAATTGGTCGTATAAAAACGAGGGCTCAGAACAGCGTCTTGCAAAGCCATTTTGGTGGACTGATTGACCTTGGCAGCTGCTGGTATCTGATCACGTAATAGACTTTCTGCGGATTCCATACTCTTCTCCAATAATTAACGGTGTTGTGTTTGTTGGCCATCTACACTTAGTAGACGGGCAAAGTGTTTTGCATTAATCGCTCCAAAAGACTCTAGGTCAATCGTGCGCCCCGTACTGGGGTCCATTAATGTCAGACGACCATCTTGACGGGCAATTAATTCAAATGGGGGTTTACTATCAATATCACGACGCTTGCGCTCTTGCGCCAAGGTTCTTAAAGCGCCTCGTACAAATCCGGCCTCGCCAATGATTGAGTCAATTTGCTTACCAGTTTGGTAGTCAAAAACGGCAATAGAGCCATCTGGTCGATCCTCAAAGCGCAACTGCTTTACGTGTTTTGCTGGTGCATCTGGATAACGTGCGCTGACTTGAGATTGTGTAATAACCCAAACTGTAAACAATGTTGTTGCTGCAATACCTAGCATTGTTAATAGCGTGCTACGAGAGAATCCAAAAAGAGTGATCTTCATACGCTAGATTGACTCACCTTTGCCATTGCGATGCC
>DENG01000009.1:5357-5518 GCA_002359975.1 Polynucleobacter sp. UBA2650 | reverse complement strand
ACCGGTGTATTTGCTGATCCTGCCCTTGGTGGTGCTGGCATATATGACTACGTTGCAAATGCAGTAGCAAAGGATTACTCCATTGCAAGCCAAGTGGTCGTCCAAGCTCAAGGTGTCGTTGTGACATTGATCTGGTCTGGCGTTGTAGCGTTTATTGCCTT
>DENG01000009.1:0-5277 GCA_002359975.1 Polynucleobacter sp. UBA2650 | reverse complement strand
CTGCCTACGAGTCTTAAAAGGGAATGGGTTTGTTGGTTTTTGGTGATTCCGGCAAACCCAGACTAATTAGAGATTTAAGCGTTGCAAGCATGATTTAGTCAGTTTATTTTTACCCCTCACTAGGCGGCACTGGTTGGTTGCCTAGTTTTTAAGCGCGGAATCGAGAGATTCCGCGTCTTTCTTTCAAAAAAACTTACAATGCGGATATGGTCCCGCATCTTATTACCGCCCTTAGTGGCCCCCTTCTAGAGCTTGAGTCCAAAGTACTCGAGGCAACTCCGACAATAGAGCGCTGGTTTAGGCTGGAGTGGCAGGAACATACCCCGCCCTTTTATTGCTCGGTTGATTTGCGTAACTCTGGCTTTAAATTATCCCCCGTTGATACCAATCTCTTCCCGGGCGGCTTTAATAACCTTTCTCCGGAGATGCTCCCTCTGGCAGTTCAAGCTGCCATGGCTGCGATTGAGAAGATCTGCCCCGAAGCTAAAAACCTATTACTAATCCCCGAACGCCATACCCGCAATACTTTCTATTTGCAAAACATCGCTTGTTTGTCATCGATTCTGCGACAAGCTGGTCTTAATGTTCGCTTGGGCACTTTATCGGATGAAATTAAGAAACCGACTGCGATTGATTTACCAGAGGGGGGACGTTTAGTTTTAGAGCCTCTGACCCGTTTAGGTTTGCGCAAAACGCGTTTGGGCTTAAAAGACTTTGATCCTTGCTCAATCCTGCTCAATAATGATTTATCAGCAGGCATTCCACCCATTTTAGAAAATGTCCATGAGCAATATTTATTGCCCGGTTTGCATGCTGGCTGGCCAATACGACGTAAGTCCAATCATTTCTTGGCCTATGAAGAGCTTGCCAAGAAATTTGCCAAATTAATCAATATTGATCCGTGGATGATTAACCCCTATTTTGCTCGTTGTTCAGGAATGAACTTTCATGAGCAGAAGGGTGAAGAACAATTAATGGCAGCGGTTGATCAAGTACTCAAGAAAACTGCTAAGAAGTATCGCGAGTATGGAATAAAAGATAAGCCTTATGTTGTTGTGAAACCCGATGCTGGAACCTATGGCATGGGGGTCATGATTGCCCATGATGCAAATGATCTGAAGAATTTAAATCGACGCGATCGTAACAAAATGAGCGTGGTTAAAGAAGGTCTAGAGGTTAGTGATGTGATCGTACAAGAAGGTGTGTATACCTTTGAGAAGGTGAATGAAGCAGTCGCTGAACCCGTGGTTTATATGATTGATCGCTATGTGGTGGGCGGCTTCTATCGCGTACATACGGATCGTGGCCCGGATGAGAACTTGAATGCCCCCGGTATGCATTTTGTGCCATTGGCATTTGAACAAAATGCAATGCCAGACATGCGGGCAAAGCCAGGAAGTGCTGCACCTAATCGTTTCTATTTATATGGCGTGGTGGCCCGCTTAGCCTTGCTAGCTGCCTCACTTGAGCTAGAGCGAACCGATCCAGACGCAGAGGCTGCCTAGTATTGGCCATTGCCATGAAACTTCTTTTTATTGCCGACCCGCTTGATTCTTTTAAGGTAGAAAAAGATACCACCTTAGCCATGATGCGTGTCGCTCAAAGTGCCGGGCATGAAATTTGGTATACACAAAGCCATGATTTATTGTGGGGTCAAGGCAAAGCCAGGGCGCGGGCTCAGCCTCTAACAGTAACGAACGATCTGATTTGGTATCGATTAGGCGAATTTGAAGAACACTCTTTAGATTACTTTACTGCGGTCTTGATGCGCCAAGATCCACCGTTCACGGTCGAGTATTTAACAAGCACTTGGATATTGTCAGCAGCAGTGCTGCAGGGCGCGCGGGTGTTTAACAATCCAGATGCTGTTCGTAATCATTCAGAAAAGTTATCCATTACTGAGTTTCCTCAATTTATTCCCCCCACCTTGGTAACGCGGGATATTCATGCGATACGGGATTTTCATGGACTACATCACGATATCGTTATTAAACCATTAGATGGCATGGGTGGCATGGGCGTATTTCGGGTGGGACCCGATGGTCTAAATCTAGGAAGTATTGTTGAGACACTGGGTGAAAATGGTTCGCGCACTTTAATGGCGCAACGATTTCTCCCAGAAATTACAGCCGGAGACAAGCGGGTTCTCTTAATTGGTGGCGAGGTAATGCCTTATGCATTAGCCAGAATTCCGCAAGGAACAGAGATACGTGGCAATCTAGCAGTGGGCGGCAAGGGTTTAGCCATGGCGCTGACAGCCCGTGAAGAAGAGATAGCAAATCATCTTGCACCCATATTAGCGAAGCGCGGATTATTTTTGGTGGGCCTAGACATGATTGGGGGATATTTAACAGAGATTAATGTAACTAGCCCAACTTGTTTTGTAGAAATCGCTCAACAAACCGATTGCGATGTTGCAAAAAAATGGTTAACACGACTTGAAAAGGAGTTAGCGTAATCATGCCCGGTATCTTAATTGTGGCGCATACGCCGATTGCAAGTTCTATGTTAGGGTTTATTGAGCACACTTATGGTGAGCTGCCCGTTCGGGTTACAGCAGTCGATATTCCACCTCACGAAGATGTTCGCATGAGTGAAGAGAGGGTAATGACAGCGGCAACGCAAGTCAAAAGTGCGGCTGGCATTTTGGTCTTAACGGATTTAATGGGCGCTACTCCCGCTAATGTGGCGTCCCGTTTAACAAAACCGGGTTTATTAGATTGCAAGATTTTGGTCTTAGCCGGTATCAATTTGCCAATGCTAATGCGAGCAATTTCCTATCGAGGCGATGGCTTGGAATCCGTTGCTCTTAAGGCGATGCAAGGGGGACAAAACGGTATTGTTCGGTTGGGGACACCTGTTACTCATGTAGAAACCTCTGTAAATGAAAAGGTTGGGGATCCATAATGCCAAAGGTCGATATTGAGATCATCAATAAATTAGGTTTGCATGCACGCGCCTCGGCCAAGCTTTCTCAATTGGCGAGTGAATATCCTTGTGAAGTATTTCTGAGCAAGAACGGGCGCCGGATTAATGCTAAAAGTATTATGGGGGTGATGATGTTGGCCGCCGGAATTGGAAGTGTCGTAACGCTAGAAACCGTTGGCGAGCAAGAGGATAAAGCCATCGCAGATCTTTGCGCTCTGATCAACGACCGTTTTGGCGAGGGTGAGTAGCATGAGTTTTGCACTCCATGGCGTATCAGTTTCAAAAGGGATTGCTATTGGTAAAGCAGTACTGATTTCGCGGGCGGCACTCGAGGTTAGCCATTATTTAGTTGAGCCAGGAACCGAAGAGCTCGAGGCAAACAAACTATTGCAAGCATTTGAGCAGGTCAGTAATGAGTTGAGTGCTCTAAAGACTACATTGCCAAAAGACGCCCCTCAAGAGATGGCTGCATTTTTAGATGTTCATCAAATGATTTTGTCAGACCCAACCTTGGCACAAAAGCCACTCGAGTTGATTCGTCAAAAGCGTTTAAATGCTGCGTGGGCCTTAACCACAGAGTTAAATGATCTGCTTGAGCAATTTTCGGAGATTGAGGATCCGTATCTTAAAGAGCGGGGCAATGATATTCGGCAGGTTGCAGAACGCGTTATAAAGGCAATCCATTCGCAAAATCGTCAAACAGTGATCGGAGGTGAAGGTTTAATCTCCGGTGACTTTGACGATGGAACAATTGTGGTGGCTCATGACATTGCACCTCACGATATGTTGCGTTTTAAGGAGAACGACTTAAGCGGATTTGTAACGGATTTAGGGGGGAAAACCTCACACACCGCAATTGTGGCACGCAGTTTAGAGATTCCGGCACTGGTCGGCATCCGCCATGCGAGTGACATTATCGAGCACGGTGATTGGTTAATTATTGATGGTAATGCGGGGATTGTGATTGTGGCGCCCGATGAGGCTCTGCTAAGTGAATACCGCACTTTGCAATCTGAACAATATCGTAAGACCCAAAAATTACAAGAGCTCAAATATAGTCCGACCAAAACAAAAGATGGTGTTGATATTGAACTCTTTGCCAATATCGAGTTACCCGAAGATACTAGACACGCAATTGAATTAGGCTCTGTGGGCATCGGCTTATTCCGTTCAGAGTTCTTATTTATGAACCAACAGCACGGCCTGCCCGATGAAGAAAAGCAATATCAAGAATATACGCGTGCTGTTGAGGCTATGTTTGGCTTGCCCGTAAATATTCGAACGATTGATATTGGCTCTGATAAATCCGTGTCCGGAGCGGAGACCGGGAGTACGGGCACGTCACCGTTAGGTTTAAGAGCAATTCGGTGGTCATTATCAGAGCCTGAGATTTTTTTAACCCAACTGCGCGCTATTTTGCGGGCATCGGCTCACGGTAAGGTGCGACTCTTATTGCCAATGTTAGCGCACGCTCAAGAGATTTATGAAAGTCTTCGCTTGATTGATAAAGCAAAACAACAGCTTCGCGAACGTGGTCAGGCTTTTAATCCAAATATTGAAGTGGGCGCCATGATTGAGGTACCAGCGGCTGCTTTGATGATGCCTCTCTTTGTAAAACATTTTGATTATTTATCGATTGGTACTAATGACTTAATTCAGTACACCTTGGCAATCGATCGAGCTGATCATGCGGTCGCTCATCTATACGATCCATTAAATCCAGCGGTACTAAATTTGATTGCTTCGGTCATTCGGCAGGCCCAAAAGGCGAACGTACCAATTGCAGTATGCGGGGAGATGGCAGGAGATCCAGCGCTAACTAAGCTTTTATTGGCAATGGGGCTTACTGATTTCTCAATGCACTTTAGTCAATTGCTACTAGTTAAGCGTGAGATTTTGCAAGCGGATACACGAAAGCTGAAAAAGCATATTGATGAGCTCTTAGCCTCTTTTGATCCTGTAGAACAAAGCGAAATACTTAATCGCCTAGATTCAATCCACTAACACTTATTGACAGTGAGCCCCGCATACCGGGCAATCGGGATTTCGTCGTATCTTGATTTCATCGATTTGCGAATTACGGGCATTCCAAATGAGTAGTCGCCCCAGGAGAGGCTCACCAAAACCAATCAAGATTTGTAAGGCTTGTGCGGCCTGGAGCGAGCCAATAATTCCAACGAGTGGAGAGAAGACGCCCATACTGGCGCAATTAGTTTCAGCAAAATTGGGGTCTGGTGGGAAAACACAGGCATAACAGGGTGAGCTCGGTTGCCTAAAATCAAATACACTGACTTGAGCGTCAAATCCAATGGCCGCTCCTAAGACCAGCACTTTCTTATGTTTGAAGGC
>DENG01000081.1:708-2991 GCA_002359975.1 Polynucleobacter sp. UBA2650 | reverse complement strand
TCATATTCGGATTGGGCTTTTGATGCCGTTGAGGTTGTGGTCGTTGCCTCGGCTTTTGAGCCCCCCTTTGGCATAGTTGCTAGATGCCAGACCGATAACATCATTAAAAAAATGATGACCGAAAGGAGGGCGCCCTTCACCTTAATGGACACTTTATCCATGATTCATTAACCCTTGGATATCGCAAAGGACTTGCTATAGGCCGCAGCATTTCCAGGATCAAACTCCTTACCCATGATCTTGAACTTTGGATTACCAGTACTTGCTTTTGCTTGAGCAGTAATCGGCGCATTGGTCTCTTGCATGTATTTCTTGGCATCGGTCAATAGAAAGACTTTCTCAGAGATATCTTTGTAATTGACATCGCCTTTGACATAGCCCCAGCGCTGCATCTGGGTCAACATCCAGGTTGCCATTGAGTACCACGGGATAGGATTGAAGTCGATACGATCTGGTACGTTTTGAACATTGCCCAAACCATCCGCAAACTTACCAGTGAGAACCTGCATCACAACGGTTTCAGGCTGGTTGAGATAGTTTTGTGGGGAAATTACCTTAGCAATCAGTGGACGATTCTCAGGATTGCGCGCCATCGTTGATGCATTTATGACTGCGCGATAGAGTGCTGCAAAGGTATTGGGGTTCTTCTTAATAAATTCTTCGGAGGTACCAAACGCACAGCAGGGGTGTCCGTCCCAAATTTCTTTAGTCAAAATATGAATAAATCCAACTTCATCAAAAACTGCTCTTTGATTAAATGGATCAGGCCCTAAGAATCCATCAATATTGCCAGCACGCAAGTTGGCGACCATCTCTGGTGGGGGCGTTACTCGAATCTGGATATCCTTATCTGGATCTAGTCCTGACTGAGCAACGTAATAGCGCAATAAGAAGTTATGCATGGAGTACTCAAAGGGAACTGCAAACTTCATCCCTTTCCACATCTTGGGGTCACGTTTATCCTTGTGCTTATTCGCTAAGGTAATCGCTTGCCCATTTGTATTCTGGATCGTTGCTACCCGCATTTGTCTTGGGTCGGAGCCTAGGCCCATCGACATTGAAATTGGCATGGGTGATAAAAAGTGCGATGCGTCATGCTCTCTGTTGAGCATCTTGTCACGTATTAAGGCCCAACCAGCAGTCTTGTTTAGGGTGACATTTAAACCTTGTTTTTTATAAAAACCCAAGGGGTCAGCCATGATTAGTGGGGTAGCACAGGTAATTGCAATGAAGCCAATGCTGAGATCTTTTTTCTCAAGCGGCGCCTTCTCTTGCGCCATCGCTTGTAAGGAGCCAACAGGTAAGAAGCCTGAGAGGGCGCTCATCGCACCACCAGTTCCTACAGCTTTTAAGAATGCACGGCGACGGGCTTCTTGCGGAAAGAGTGCTTTGACTAGGCTAGCTTCAATGAAGTTAGCACTATCTTCCTCAACATCAGCTTTACGTAACTGAGCAGCGTGGTGCTCTGACTCAGAGGCGTGTAGGCCACAACTACAACGGCTACTAAATAAAGGACGATCAGGATCAAACGGCTTATGAATACTCATTGCAGGCTCCTTGAAAAGTTGGTTACTGACTCTCATGCAAAAAACATACCAACCCATCGTATTGGGCACTGCAAGGGCTTATTGAGTATTAGCGCTTATTTCTTGTGCGCGTGTAGACTAGATTCACGCTATTGGTGCAGTTTTTGCACCAGACTAGCTAGATGGACTGCGTTTGCCTTAGATTGGCTATCTCACTGTCCTGATAGCCCAACTCTTTTAGGATGGCAACCGTATGCTCACCCACGCTGGGTATCTTATCCATGCGGTATTGATAGGTGTTATTAAGCCCGGGTGGAAGCAAGGCAGGTATTTCCCCCTTCGGGGAGTCCACCGATACCCAACGTTGCCGGGCTTTGAGTTGCTCATGATCCCAAAACTGATGCATATCATTTAATGAGGCATTGGCAATCTGCGCCTCCTCGAGTTTGGCTAAAACCTGCTCGCTGGTCATTGCAGAGAAGATCTTCAAGATAATCGCATTGAGTTCCACGCGGTTCTCATTGCGCTTGAAGTTTTTATCAAAGCGCACATCGGTCGCGAGCTCGGGCTGTAAAAGTACTTTCTCGCAAAACAATGCCCACTCCCGCTCATTCTGAAGGCCCAACATAATCGTTTTGCCATCACCGGCCAAATAAGGGCCATAAGGAAAAATGGTGGCGTGGGATGCGCCAGTGCGCGGGGGAGGTGCGGCACCATCCATGCTGTAGTACATCGGATAGCCCATCCATTCGGCCAT
>DENG01000081.1:0-703 GCA_002359975.1 Polynucleobacter sp. UBA2650 | reverse complement strand
CCCGTCTTTTGTCGCTGCAATAGGGCAGCCAAAATATTGGTGTACGTGTATATACCCGCGGCAATATCCGCAATGGAAATACCAACCTTACTGGGGGTCTCAGGGGTGCCAGTAATGGATAAGAGTCCTGCCTCACTCTGAATTAGAAGGTCATAGGCTTTTTTATCCCGATACGGCCCATTCTCACCGTAGCCAGAGAGATTGCAATAAATTAATTGAGGATTGCTTGCTTGTAATGTTTGAGGGGTTAAACCCATCCGAGCCGCTGCACCGGGGGCGAGGTTTTGGACAAACACATCGGCCGTCTCAAGGAGTTTTCGCAGAATTTCTAGAGCAGATTTGTGTTTGAGATCGAGGGTTAGGCTTTCTTTGGAGCGATTTACCCACGTAAAGTGTGAAGACATCCCCTTGGCACGTTGGTCATAGTTACGTGCAAAGTCACCTGCACCGGGACGCTCAATCTTAATAACACGTGCACCGAGATCGGCTAATTGACGCGTGGCAAAAGGTGCTGCGATCACGTGCTCGAGAGCAACGACTGTAATACCGTCCAAAGGTCGCATACTA
Organism: Polynucleobacter sp. UBA2650; assembly: GCA_002359975.1. Taxonomy (GTDB): domain Bacteria; phylum Pseudomonadota; class Gammaproteobacteria; order Burkholderiales; family Burkholderiaceae; genus Polynucleobacter. Next base: position 136 of record DENG01000081.1, on the reverse strand, counting down.
AAAAGAGCGCGGTAAGCCAAGCAAGTGCTCGGCTACATAGGAGTAGATCAGATTAGTCGAGATTGGGGCGACTTGGTAGAGCCTGGTCTCTCTGAACTTGCGTTCCACATCGTATTCGCAGGCAAAGCCAAAACCT
>DENG01000089.1:3526-3700 GCA_002359975.1 Polynucleobacter sp. UBA2650 | reverse complement strand
GGGCTGACCCTGCAGTCGACCTTGTTCCAGTTCTAGCCACTGACTGATAAGGGACTCCGGAAGTTTTTCTTGGTCTTTTGACACTAGGGCAGAGCGTGGCCAGCCAAGGGATTGTTCTAGAAGATGCCCCAATAAAACTCGTGCATCAGTCTTATCAATGGGGGTAATACTTAG
>DENG01000089.1:0-3512 GCA_002359975.1 Polynucleobacter sp. UBA2650 | reverse complement strand
AGAAGATCGCTGATATCACCATCCATCATGGCATCAATTTTGTATAAGGTTAGATTAATGCGGTGATCTGTGATGCGGCCCTGTGGAAAGTTATAGGTCCGAATGCGATCACTGCGATCACCGGTGCCTACTAAAGACTTGCGGGTTTGGGCCTGCTCTTTTTGTTGGGCATTGCGTTGTGCATCCATGATGCGCGAGACCAAGACCTTCATGGCCTGATCTTTATTGCGATGCTGACTGCGATCATCCTGACATTCCACTACGATTCCGGTTGGTAGGTGGGTAATACGCACTGCAGAGTCTGTCTTGTTGATGTGCTGACCCCCGGCTCCCGATGCACGAAAGGTATCAATGCGAAGATCTGCCGGATTAATCTTGATGGCCTCAATTTCATCAACTTCTGGCATCACAGCAACGGTACAGGCTGATGTGTGGATTCTGCCTTGAGTCTCGGTTTGCGGAACCCGTTGCACCCGATGACCGCCCGACTCAAACTTCATTTTGGCATATACATCAGTGCCACTTAGTCGCACAATCACTTCTTTATAGCCACCCAAATCAGATTCGGCCTGACTCACAATTTCAGCTTTCCAGCCCTGACGCTCTGCATAGCGGGTATACATTCGCAATAGATCCGCAGCAAAGAGGGCGCTTTCATCGCCGCCAGTGCCAGCGCGTATCTCCAAGAAGATATTACGACCATCGTCTTCATCTTTAGGTAATAGAAGAGTTTGTAAGCTTTTCTCGAGATCTGTCATACGACCTTCAGCTTGTTTTTGCTCCTCGTCGGCAAACTCTTTCATTTCGGGATCTAGGCGCATGTCAGAGGCAGCTTTGGCATCTTCCTCAGCCTTTTTATAAAGACCAAATTGCTCGACGATGGCAGAAATATCAGCATGTTCGCGCGTGAGCTTGCGATAGACGTCCATATCCTTGGTGGAGTCTTCTTGCATCAAAATAGTATTGAGTTCAGCCAAACGGGCATCGAGATGCTCCAGCTTGGCACGCATGCTGGATTTCATCTAATGACTATCTGAGGAGCTATTTTTATCTAGGCTGGAATGAGTGGTAAATAATTTAGGAAGCAACTTAATCAGAGCATCGCGCTCAGAACCGCTGGCATGTTGGAGAGCATGTAAGGAGCCATGTAAAAACTTATTAGTTAATCCTTGAGCCATTGCATTAAGGACTTCTTGGGGATCATCACCGCGTATCAAACGCTTGAGAGCGCGCTCTAGCTCAATTTGGCGTAAGCGCTCACCTTGCTGCTGAATATCTTGTATCAGTGGGACTGCATTGCGTCCTTGGAGCCAATGCATAAAGTTACCAACGCGCTCTTCAATAATGATCTCTGCCTGACTAACAGCAGCTTGGCGCAGATTAGCACCGGTCTGTGCCATCGTTCCGAGGTCATCCACGGTATAGAGGTAAACGTCATTGAGCCTTGAAATTTCTGGTTCAAAATCACGAGGCACGGCTAAATCAATCATCACCATGGGTTTGCGACGACGCAGCTTTAAAGCACTCTCCACCATTCCAAGGCCAATGATCGGCAAGGGGCTCGCAGTCGATGACACAATGATGTCAAACTCGTGCAAGCGTGTGGGTAGATCATTGAGGCGGAATGACTCAGCCTCAATATTTTGGGCCGATATAGATTCAGCGAGTTCTTGGCCGCGTTCAATAGTACGATTAGCAATCGCAGTAGCTTTTGGTTTACGGGCTACAAAATGGGTTGCGCATAAGGTAATCATCTCACCGGCGCCGATGAACAAAATCTTTTGTTCGCCAATGGATTCAAAAATACGTTCAGCTAGTCGCACTGAGGCTGCAGCCATCGAAATCGAATGTGCCCCAATTTCGGTTGAGCCTCGCACCTCTTTAGCAACGGAAAATGTTTTTTGGAATAGTTGATTAAGATAGGTGCCCAAAGCGCCTGCATCATTGGCAGTACGCACCGCATCTTTCATTTGACCTAAGATTTGGGTCTCACCAATCACCATCGAATCTAAACCACACGCTACACGAAATGCATGACGCACNNAGCTTTTGACTTTTCGCCAACCAATCAAAAGTTGCCTCATGAAATTCACCTTCAGAGGCAGGATCGTTAGCAGCGCAGTAGAGTTCTGTACGATTACAGGTGGACAAGATGGTGGCTTCAGGCAGACCACTCCGATTCACGCTACCAAGATGGGAGCGAAGATCGAATAAGGCGTCCTGCAGACCTTCGGGGTCAAAGGCTACTTTCTCCCGAACGGCAACTGGCGCTGTGTGATGGTTAATGCCCAAAGTCAACAGCTTCATATCGTGAATTATAGATTTCTTGGGCTCAATAGGGGTGTTTTCAATGGGGTTTTTAGCTTATTTGTTGGTTGGAGGCACAGTGGGCTGGGCTGCAGGCCACTATTTTCCTGGGTTTTCCCCTAGTAATAAGGGCTCAGCAAGAGCGAAACGTCCTAAATCAATCTTTCTTTGGACCATTGGTCTTGGAGCGCTGGGCGCCCTGGCGACTAGTTATGGTGGCCAAATGATTGGCCTATTTACCTCAGGGCAAATGCTGGAGTGGGGGTGTGCGATTCTGGGAGCTTTTAGTTTGTCCCAAATTTATCTTTTACTTAGGAGACCTTAAAACAAATTCTGATTCAACTCCACCAACGACCCATTTGATCGTATTTTGTTGATGAGCAGTCAAGTGTTTATTTGTTTTACTAAAGTGCCCACAACTTCCTTGATCCCCTGGGAAAATAAATGGCTGCATTGTTTTATAAACTCCCAGGCCTGAGGGATGGGAGGCACGCAGTATGCAATGATTATTTGCATTGCATATGTATTCCTCAAACGACTGTGCATGCGAGCCCCAGAGAAGCCAGACCAGATGCTTTTGAGAGCTTGATAGTTTTTTGATGATCGCCCTAACAAAACTAGCCCAGCCTAATTGACTGTGCGAGCCAGCCTCACCTAGTCGAACAGATAGTGCGGTATTAAGTAGCAGGACACCTTGTTTGGCCCAATGGCTTAAGTCACCATTTTCTAAGGAGCCAAATCCCTCGATTTGCAGAGCTTTATTAATGTTACGAAGAGAGCTTGGAAATTGTTTGGAGCGAAGGGCAATATCTCGCGGAATAGAAAATGCAAGACCTTGTGCTAATCCTGGCGAATGATATGGGTCTTGACCAAGCAGAATTACTTTGACCTCAGAAACAGGAGTCAATTTCAGAGCATTAAACAGGAGCTCTTTATCGGGTCGAATGAATTGCCCCCGCATTTGATATTCTTGATCAAAAGCATCACAGAGCTGTTGCCAATCCCTTGAAACAAAGTAATCCGATAGAAATACTTGCCAATCGTTCGGAATCAATGAAAGCAAGTTGCTCACTGTTACATCAAATCAGAAAGAATTGGATTTGTTCGTTTTGATCTCATACTGAACGGGGCTATTGAGTTTGAGAGCAATGCTGGCGCTATATTCTTTATCTTGCCGAAAGTAATGAAAGCTTAATCGTTTGCTG
>DENG01000048.1:394-3346 GCA_002359975.1 Polynucleobacter sp. UBA2650 | reverse complement strand
CCTAGTGGGCCCATTGAAAATGGTACAACATACATCGTGCGGCCGCGCATGCATCCCTGAAATAGGGGGTTTAATGTTGTGCGCATTTCTTTTGGGTCTACCCAATTGTTCGTGGGGCCCGCATCATCTTTGTTTTGCGAGCAAATAAATGTGCGGTCTTCTACTCGCGCAACATCCATTGGATCAGATATTGCTAAATAAGAATTTTTGCGTTTTGCTGGATTTAATTTTTTTAGGCTTCCCGCTTTCACAAGCAACTCACACAGCGCGTCATATTCAGTAATCGAGCCATCGCACCAATGAACTTGCTCGGGCTCAGTGAGCGTAGCGATTTCTTGAACCCACTGAATTAATTTTTGATTTTTAACATAACTCGGCGCGCCAATTTGTACTGCGCTTGGTATGGCTGGTTTGTTCATAAGACCCTCAAATGTAAACCCTTAATTATTAACGCTTATATTTTTTATTGTTAATCTATTTGTATCAATTTTAACATTTTTGTAACNNTTAATTCGGCCTCTTATTTGCCGATACAAAACTCACTAAAAATTTTTCCCAGCAACTCATCGGGCAGCAACTTGCCTGTAATTTGACCGAGTGCATCCTGTGAAAGACGCAATTCTTCGGCAAACAAATCAAGCGAATGGTTGCCGTTTAAACCGTGGGCCTGAGCCTTTAATAAAGATTCTTTGGCCTCAGCTATTGCACTCAAATGTCGGTCACGTGCCGTAAATACACCGGCCGCTAAGTTCGCTTGCCAGCCCGCTAAACTCAAAATTCGCTCTTTCAAAGCATCTATCCCTTCGCCTGTTTTTGCTGAAATATGAATGGTGTTCTTTTCAGATGTGGATATTCCTGGTTGGCGCTTTTGCGAATCGACTAAGTCTAATTTGTTAAATACCTTAATGATGTGGGCTTTTTTATTAGCATGTGCTTTTACTTTTTCTTCAAGCCCGCTATCTTCTCCACTCTGCGTTGTTGAGAGGTCGCGCATAAATATAATCGTATCCGCGTCTTCAATCGCATCCCAAGTTCTTGCAATGCCAATTTGCTCAACCACATCTGCCGATACCCTGAGGCCCGCGGTATCGACCAAGTGAACTGGAACTCCCTGCAATGTAATGCTCTCCTCAATCCGGTCTCGGGTGGTGCCTGCCACAGGCGTCACAATTGCGCGCTCTTCGCCTAAAAGGCAATTTAATAATGAGCTTTTACCAACATTGGGCGATCCCACGAGGGCAAGACGAATCCCATCGCGTAAGATTTTTCCTTGTTGAGTTTTTTCTACAAGATCTTGTAATTTTTTTAGAATGCTTGCTAGCCTCTCATTCGCTTTTGAGCTTTCTAAAAACTCAATTTCTTCCTCCGGAAAATCGAGCGTCGACTCAACCAAAATACGCAGCTGTGTGATTTCTTCGATAAGCTGATTAACGCTATCAGAAAACTGTCCCCGCAGGGAGCGTGCAGCGCCTTTTATGGCTGCATCACTTTGAGCATTAATAAGATCTGCAATGGCCTCGGCTTGCACTAGGTCAATCTTGCCGTTCAGATATGCCCTTAGGGAAAACTCTCCGGCCTCGGCCTGTTTAATACCCCAATCATTGCCCAGCTCGAGCACCCTGTTCAATATTGCCTGCGACAAGTGTGCGCCGCCATGGCAATGGAGCTCAATAACGTCTTCTCCAGTAAATGAGGCCGGTCCCTTAAAGAAAATCAACAGAGCTTCATCGAGGCGATTTCCCTGTGCATCATTTAAGAAAAAATGATGGGCGTAGCGTGTTGTCGGGGGCTTAGCCAATAAGGCCTCTGCTAAACCAACAAGCTGCTGCCCCGACACCCGAATTATGCTAACGCCTCCAGAGCCTGGCGGCGTTGCAATGGCTGCGATGGGATGTTTTCTCATGCGGTCCCCATCGGAGCCAACTATTTATTCGCGCTTCGCTTTGCAGACATTTGGTTAATTTGCCACTGCTGAGCAATCGACAAAATATTATTAACAACCCAGTAAAGAACAAGGCCAGCTGGGAAGAAAAAAAACATGACCGAGAAAACAATTGGCATCCACATCATGATCTTGGCTTGAAGTGGGTCTGGTGGTGTTGGATTTAATTTGGTTTGCACAAACATCGACACCGCCATAATGACCGGCAAAATATAGTAGGGGTCGGGTACAGACAGATCTTTGATCCACAGAATCCAAGGGGCATTGCGCATTTCCACTGATGATAAAAGTACCCAGTACAAAGCAATGAAGACGGGAATCTGAACCACAACTGGCAGGCATCCGCCCAGTGGATTAATTTTTTCTTGTTTATAGAGATCCATCATGGCGCGGTTAAGCTTTTGTGGATCACCCTTGAATTGTTCGCGCAGGTTTAGGAGTCGTGGCTGTACCTCCTTCATACGTGCCATGGATTTATAGCTTGCAGCGGACAATGGGAAAAATATTAACTTGATAAGCAGTGTAAGAATAACAATCGCCCAACCCCAGTTGGCAACATAGGAATGAATTTGTTCAAGCAACCAAAAAATTGGTTTTGCAATTACCGTTAAATAGCCATAGTCCTTAATTAAATCAAAGCCTGGAGCAATCTTCTCTAATAGAGTCTCTTCTTGCGGCCCAATAAATAAACGAGTCTTTTCAACATGGCTTGCGCCGACAGCGAGAGGGTTGATCGGGGTTTGTAGGCCAATGCGAAATAGATTCTGTTCGACCTTTCCCACATAGACATCTCGCACTGCTTTGTCACTTGGCAACCACGCGCTTGCAAAATAATGCTGGACCATCGCAATCCATCCAGGCTCGCCTGCGGGGATTTGTTTTGGGATGTTTACTTTATTTTTTTCGATATCTGAAAAATCTATCTTTGTGAACTTTTCTTTATCGGTATATAGAGCGGGTCCTGTAAAGGTGCTATAGAACTCGCTGTCACTAACAGCGGTACCATCCCG
>DENG01000048.1:0-250 GCA_002359975.1 Polynucleobacter sp. UBA2650 | reverse complement strand
TGATTTGGCAGATCACTACTAACAGCCGATATTAATCCAGAGCGCGCAAAATATTGGTTTTGCCCTGTGATTTGCAAAAGGCTTATTGGTTTTTGGTCCGCCCCTAATTGCTTTAGTAGTTTTGCACTGATTACGCTGGCGCCCGTAGCGCTGATTTCTAATTCCAGCACTTCATTTTTAATGCTGTGTTTCTCTCCGGTCGTTAAGCCTACGACGCTTAGTGATGGTCCTTGCGGTGGCTTTTGTGTTG
>DENG01000015.1:322-3757 GCA_002359975.1 Polynucleobacter sp. UBA2650 | reverse complement strand
ATAGAAACAAAGGGTTTACCCGATATCTCTATTACTTTAAAAATCCTACAATTTCCCTCTGCTTTACATGCAGCACTTATTCGTTATTAACCAGGAGATATGAATGTCCGAAATTAAAAAACAAGCACCTCGTCGTAAGTTTTTAAAAGGTGCAGCAGTCGGTAGCGCTGGAGCAGCTGCTCTTAGCTTCCCAATGATTTCCCAAGGTCAAGCGGCACCACAAACTTTCCGCTTCCAGTCCACTTGGCCCGCAAAGGATATTTTCCATGAGTACGCACTCGATTTTGCTAAAAAAGTAAACGACATGACCGGCGGCGAACTCAGAATTGAAGTATTGCCAGCAGGTGCTGTAGTTCCAGCATTCGGATTGCTCGATGCAGTTTCTAAAGGCACATTAGATGGTGGCCATGGCGTGGTTGCTTATCACTACGGTAAGAACGCTGCTCTCGCATTATGGGGATCTGGTCCTTCCTTTGGTATGGATGCCAACATGCTCCTTTCATGGCATAAGTACGGTGGTGGTCAAGCGTTCCTTGAGGAACTCTATAAAGTAGTTGGCGCCAACGTGAAGTCTTATGTATACGGCCCAATGCCATCGCAGCCTCTTGGTTGGTTCAAAAAGCCAATCACCAAGGCAGAGGATCTAAAAGGCCTCAAGTATCGTACCGTGGGTATCGCGATTGATATGTTTACCGCAATGGGCGTTTCCGTAAACGCATTGCCAGGCGGCGAGATTATTCCTGCGATGGATCGTGGTCTCTTGGATGCAGCTGAGTTTAATAATGCGTCTTCCGATCGTCTCTTGGGCTTCCCAGACGTATCGAAGGTTTGCATGTTACAAAGCTTCCACCAAAATGCTGAGCAGTTTGAGATTCTGTTCAATGGCACCAAGTACAACGCTCTACCTGCGAAACTCCGTGCAACATTAGATAATGCCGTTGATGCAGCTTCTGCTGAAATGTCATGGAAAGCAGTTGATCGCTACTCCAAAGATTATGCTGAGATGCAAGCAAAACAGGGTGTCAAGTTCTACAAGACCCCTGACTCGGTATTGCGGACCCAGTTGAAGGTATTTGATGAGGTCGTTGCGAAGAAATCCGCTGAGAATCCACTCTTTAAGAGAATTGTGGACTCACAGAAGGAATTTGCTAAACGCGCGGTCAAATGGGACTTGGATAACACTACTGGTCGCCGTATGGCATTTGATCACTACTTCGCTCCAGCTCCAGCTCCTAAAAAGGCTTAAGCTAAATTGAGGTAGGTCAGCATTTCTTGTTAGAATGCTGATAGCAGTAAATCAATGGGATGGTTAGTTAATTACTTACCATCCCATTTCTCATATAAGAATCAAAGGTATAGCTATGCAAAACCTCTTTTTAACAGTCGATAAAATATCGACCTATGTTGGTCACTGCTTCTCGTGGCTAGCGCTTGCTCTAACCCTGCTTATTGGTTACGAGGTCTTCTCCCGATACGTACTTAATAGCCCCCACCCTTGGGTTTTTGATGCCCAAATCATGATGTACGGCACGATGTTTATGATGGCCGGCGCCTATACATTGGCTAAAAATGGTCATGTGCGCGGCGATATTTTGTACGGCTTCTTAAAGCCTCGTACTCAAGCGATTTTTGACCTCATTTTGTATATCGTTTTCTTTATCCCAGGCGTCATTGCCTTAGCGTATGCGGGGTATGGCTATGCTGCAGATTCCTGGAGAATTTTGGAGCACTCCTCAATTACTGCAGATGGTCCTCCACTCTATCCATTTAAAACCATCATCCCGATTGCGGGAGTTTTTTTATTAGCCCAAGGTATTGTTGAGATCTTACGCTGTGTTGTTTGCATCAAAGAAGGTGAGTGGCCTTCACGCGAGCAAGACGTTGAAGAAGTAGACGTTGATGCACTCAAAGCCATGATTGGCAAAGATAAGGAATAAGCAAAATGCGTAAGGAACTTTTATTTGGCTTCTCCATCATGGCCTTGGTGGTCTTAGCCACGATCATCCTAATGCCCTGGGGAAATATTCAGAGCGGTCATATGGGTCTCTTGATGCTCTCCTTGGTGGTCGTTGCCATCATGTTGGGCTTCCCAACCGCCTTCACCCTGATGGGCATGGGTATGATCTTTACCTTCATTTCGTATAGCTTTCAGGATCCTAGCTTAGCGCTCGACAACACCCTTTCCTTAATGGTGCAACGTGCGTATGCAGTTATGACCAATGATGTCTTGATTTCCATTCCCCTGTTTGTGTTCATGGGCTATTTGGTTGAGCGTGCCAATCTGATTGAGAAATTATTCAAATCATTACACCTTGCCCTCGTTCGAGTTCCAGGATCACTTGCAGTTGCTACTATTTTTACCTGCGCCGTATTTGCAACAGCCACCGGTATTGTGGGCGCGGTGGTAACGCTTATGGGCTTATTGGCCTTCCCTGCCATGTTAAAAGCAGGCTATGACACCCGCGTCTCTGCGGGCTGTATTACTGCAGGTGGTTGCTTAGGTATTCTGATTCCACCCTCGGTTCTCTTGATTGTGTATGGCGCAACGGCTGGCGTATCGGTTGTGCAACTGTATGCAGGCGCATTCTTCCCAGGCATTATGTTGGCTAGCTTATATATTGGCTACGTCATCATTTTGGCAAAACTCAAGCCCAATTTAATGCCACCACTGTCTGAAGAGGATCGCAAGGTTCCAGTGCCATTAAGTTATACCGAACTTGGTGAGAAGATTAGCCAAAAGGTCATTCCTGCTTTGTTAATTGCCCTTAAAGGCAAACGCAATCTCAATGTCAGTGGCAAAGAAATCCTCAAATCGATCTTCATTGCGTTAATCCCCTTAATTGTGTTTGTCGCCTTTACGGGCTCTGTGTATCAAGTTGCTACCAAGCCTGTTGAAGAAATTAGTATGGATCTAGTTCCGATGGGTGAGGCCGGCAGTGGCAGTGATTACTCCAGCGGCTCAAGCACTGGCTTAAATGAGCCTCCCGGTGCAGAAAAAGATACGCCCAGTACTGGCCTTTCCCTGCCCCCTGGCGCAGAAGATGAGAAGCCTCTTGCCAAAGCATCTGGTCCCGCAGAACCAGTAAAGGCTGCTGAGCCTCCAAAGCCGGTCGATGCGCCATTATGGTTCTGGATCATGACCGCAATCTTGGGTGCGGTTCTGGCGATCTATTACCTCATGCTCACATGGGTCAGACTAGAAATCTTCAAGATGTTATTGGGATCCTTCTTCCCACTAGCAGTATTAATCCTATTTGTCTTAGGCTCTATCGTCTTTGGTTTAGCAACTCCGACCGAAGCGGCGGCTGTTGGTGCCATTGGCGGTATTATTTTGGCAGCTGCCTATAAGCAGCTAAACATGACCGTGATCAAAGACTCAGTGTTCTTAACTGCTAAAACTGGTGCAATGGTCTGCTGGTTATTTGTGGGCTCATC
>DENG01000015.1:0-204 GCA_002359975.1 Polynucleobacter sp. UBA2650 | reverse complement strand
TATTGGGTTGGCCACTTGAGTGGACCGAGATCATCGTGATCTTCATGCCAATCTTCGTACCTCTACTCGATGACTTTGGCATTAATCCATTGTTCTTCGGCCTCTTAGTTGCCCTGAATCTACAAACCGCTTTCTTGTCGCCACCGGTGGCAATGTCGGCGTTCTACCTTAAGGGGGTGGCACCGCCTCATGTCACTCTAAATC
>DENG01000003.1:5326-7364 GCA_002359975.1 Polynucleobacter sp. UBA2650 | reverse complement strand
ACCGGTGGCACAGGCCCGTCGCGACGTGATGTGACACCGGAAGCCACTCTGGATGTGGGAACTCGTGAAATGCCAGGATTTGGCGAGCAGATGCGGCAAATTAGCCTTCATTTTGTGCCCACCGCCATTCTCTCTCGTCAAGTTGCTGTATTACGAGAGATTGAGAATCATGCTGCATTGATTATGAATCTTCCTGGGCAACCAAAGTCGATTCAGGAGACTTTAGAAGGCTTGAAAGATGCTGATGGCAAAGTGCTTGCCCACGGTATTTTTGCTGCTGTACCCTATTGCATCGATTTAATCGGCGGGCCTTGTATTGAAACGGATGAGGCGATTGTGAAAGCGTTCCGTCCAAAGAAAAAGAAGTAGCGCTAACAGTCTTTCATTATCTCTTCTAAACATTAGTTTTGAGAGGGAATAAAGAATCGCTCGCGATAGTATTTGAGCTCTTCAATCGATTCCATAATATCGGCTAAGGCAGTATGGGCTTGTTGCTTATTAAATCCCTTCACAAGCTCCGGTTGCCAGCGTTTACATAGCTCCTTCACAGTCGATACATCGACATTCCGGTAATGAAAATAACTCTCTAGCTTTGGCATATAGCGAGCCATAAACCGCCGGTCTTGGCAGATCGAGTTACCGCACATCGGCGCAGTATTGGCTTTGACGTATTGCTTTAGAAAAGCGATACATTGCTCTTCCACCGCCCCCTCATCTAAATCAGATGCTCTAACCTTATCCACTAAGCCCGATTTGGTGTGAGTGCCAGTATTCCAAGCATCCATGCTGCCAAGAACCTCATTAGCTTGATGGACCACCCATACCGGGGCGGTAGCAATGATATTTAGGTGGGCATCGGTCACAATCATGGCGATCTCTAATATACGGTCAGAATCAGGCTTTAATCCCGACATCTCCATATCTACCCAAATCATGGGTTCTGCGCTATTACCAGACCCCTTATTTTCCGTACTCATCTTTATAATGACTCCATGACCTTTACATATCTATTTATTCTGGCTTTAGTCCTTAGCGTTGGTTTACGCCATTGGCTCGCAATGCGCCAAATTCGCCATGTCGCCAACCATCGCGCTAGTGTACCTAATGAATTCGCCCATACGATCAGTTTAGTGGATCATCAAAAGGCAGCTGACTATACGATTGCTAAATTACGTCTTGGCCTGATTGAAAACTTCTTTGCTGCTTTTGTATTAATTGCATTCACTCTATTGGGCGGACTAGAGCTTCTCAATCAAATGCTACTCGATCTTTTGGGTCCAGGCACTTTGCAACAGATGGCTTTGTTGATATCTATATTTTTAATCTCGGGCATTTTGGATTTACCTTTTACCTGGAAAAAACAATTTGGTATTGAGGCTGCCTATGGCTTTAACCGAATGACCCCTGCTCTCTTTTGGCTGGACATGATCAAAGGTGTCGCATTAGCCTCGGCCCTTGGGCTTCCTCTTCTCTGGTTGGTCTTGGAGTTGATGTCTAGTAGTGGGCCCTACTGGTGGCTATGGACCTGGATTGTCTGGACCGCTTTTAATGCTCTTCTTCTTTGGCTCTTTCCTACCTTTATTGCACCCCTGTTTAATAAGTTCAAGGCCTTAGAAGATGGCCCCCTGAAAGCACAAATCGAGCGTCTCTTAGAACGTTGTGATTTTGCTAGTCAAGGTTTATATGTGATGGATGGTAGCAAACGAAGTGCGCATGGCAATGCTTATTTCACAGGCATTGGTAAGGCAAAGCGGATTGTGTTCTTTGACACTTTGATTGAGAAGCTTGAGCCCCTAGAAGTAGAGGCTGTTCTTGCCCATGAGCTTGGTCACTTTAAACGTCAACATATTCGTAAGCGTTTACTAGTCTCATTTGCTCTGAGCTTTGTCATGCTGGCTATTTTGGGCTGGGTGAGCTCACAGCCGTGGTTCTATCTCGGTCTTGGTGTCAGCCCCGATCTCAATGGCTATAACGGCGGTCTAGCCTTGGCTTTGTTTATGTTGGTTGCCCCTGTATTTAGTTTCTTCTTTACTCCATT
>DENG01000003.1:236-5267 GCA_002359975.1 Polynucleobacter sp. UBA2650 | reverse complement strand
TTAATTTCTGCTCTAGTAAAACTCTATCAAGATAATGCCTCGACCCTAACCCCTGATCCGCTCTATACCGCGTTCTATAGCTCCCATCCTCCTGCGCCCCTGCGGATTGCGCATTTACAACGATTTGCATGAGCGGTGTTTGCTGATGGGCCAATTTCGTGCCCTGCTAAGCGCCTCCTACGGGAGACATTACTTAGCGCAAACTATTCAGGCGGATGGCTCCCATGCTGGGCCCTTAATACAAGTTAGCACACCGGCTAAGCGCCACGTCGGCGCTGTCGGTGATATCTTGATTCTGGAGGAGACAGGTCCAAATCAGGCACGAATTATCGAAATCGAGAAGCGCAAGAACTTACTTTATCGATCAGACGCATTTAAGAGTAAATCGATTGCAGCGAATGTTGACCAGATTCTGGTGGTGCTTGCAACTGCTCCGGCTTTCTCACCCGATCTCCTAGGACGCGCTGTAGTTGCTGCTGAGCTAGATCAAATTGAACTGCGCATCATCCTGAATAAATGCGATCTGCAGGATCAATTAACGATTGCGCGACGAGGTCTTGTTCCATATCAAAACATGGGCTATCCAGTCCACGAGGTCTCGGCTAAATTTGATCCCCAATCACTTGAGGGTCTCCAACCTTTCTTGAAAGGAAAGGTATCGGTATTGGTTGGGCAATCTGGCATGGGTAAGTCGACTTTACTGAATAGTTGGGCACCAAATGCGGCCGCTCTCACACAAGAATATTCCTTAAAACTGGATAGCGGTAAGCACACCACCACAGCATGCCGTTACTTTGATTTACCCGAGTGGTCTCGCAATCAAGCGCATTTAGGGGGGATGATTGACTCACCCGGTTTTCAAGAATTTGGTCTTGCCCATCTCTCTGAAAGCCAACTACAGCATGCCTTTAGAGAGTTCAAGCCTTTGCTGGGTAAATGTCGCTTCCATAACTGTAAGCATGATAGCGAGCCTGGATGCGTGATCCAGGAGGCTGTTCTTGCGGGTGAGATTGCTGCAGAACGTCTAGCGCTTTTTAAACAGTTGCTATCGGACTCTAAAACCGCAGATATTCAACTGCAGGGTTTTAGCCAAGCCAAAGAGCGATGGTCAACATCGCCAAAACCACCATACAAACGATAAGCGCACGCCACACCAAGCCGATAGCTGATCTCATGGAGTGTTCGCTAGGCTCTTTCCCAATCTCATAGACGGGCGGCTCACCCGTCTCAGCTCTAGATAGGGCCTCATCACTGGTCGGCTCTCGTAGTGGTTCACCCAGACGGACACCCAAGGCACCACTACCAGATGCCAGTAATACTGCACTTAAAGGGTCCGACCACTTGCTTGTTAAATTACGCCACGCATAGACCGAGTCCTCAAAATTACCAACGATGGCAAAACTCATGGCACTCAAGCGAACAGGCAACCAATCTAAGATATAAAAAAAGTGTTTTGCTGCTTCGGATAAATTAAACCCATATTGCTCCCAACGCAAAGAGGCCTTATCCGCCAAGCGATATAGAACAACGCCCGCAGGGCCAATTGGTACTAAGAACCAGAAAAAGACCCCAAAAACATGGCGATGGGCGCCAATAATTGCCCTCTCGAGCGCTACCGCAATAATCTCAGTCTTTGATAAATGGGTAACATCAATATCATCCCCCAACCAGCTTTGGAGAGCAGCACGGGCTGCCGGCACATCATGGTTTTGAATGGCTTCATGGACCTCTGTAAAGGAATGACTAAATTGTCTAAACCCAAAAAAGAGATAAACGATGATGATGTTCCAGACGAAGGCTAATAAGGGATGAGCCACAAACGCTACGACATAAATAGCAAACACAAAAATAGTAGGCAAGCCAAAGCCCACTAAACAAGCTAACCGAGCACCCACTGGTGTTGCCCCATCTGCAGACTTGCCACCAAACTCCTTGGCAACCCAATCAAGCCATGCAAGGCTCGCCCTCCGGATCCAATGGGATGAGGTAACTGGCCGATATTGTTCGGCAATTAGAGCGAAGAGGATAGAAAAAAAGGTCATGCTTTTAATAGATGATATAGATTTCGTAACATTCCAGCGGTGGCGCCCCAAATGAACCGCTCCGCATAGGGCATTGCATAAAAGCGGCGTGAGCCCTCTGTACTTTGCCATACCCGGATCTCATGATTAGCAGGATCCATTAAGAAACGTAAAGGGACCTCAAATACATCTGCGACCTCGAAGGGATCCGGCCGATACTGCGAAACGGGTTTCACCAAAGCAACCACTGGGGTAACCTGATAGCCCGAGACCGTAAGATATTCTGGTAAAGAGCCAATCACCTCGACATTCTGACTGGGAAGCCCAATTTCTTCCTCGCTTTCCCGAATTGCAGTTGCAACAATAGAAGCATCCCCCTCATCCATTCGTCCCCCAGGGAAACTAATCTGACCCGCGTGATCATGCAAATGATCGGTACGTTGGGTTAATAAAACATGCAGTCCATTTGACTGCATTACCAGGGGCATTAGAACCGCCGCCTTCGTTATCGCGCCCTGCTCTTGCTTGCGGGCGATGATATTACTTGCCAATACATGGCGGTTTTCATCGGTAATCTCGGGGGTCCATGTGGGTGAAGTCTCAAACTGAGCACGCAGCCCATCCTCACAAAATAAAGCTTCGGGTACTGGCTTTTGGCCAATGCAACGACGATCAATCGGCACTAAGCGGGGATCGAATCCGGGGGGCGCAGCCAAGCTTTTTTTGAGGGAGTCCAGAGTATTCGACATGGATCCATTTTAGGTGATTTAAGAAAACAAAAAGGCGACCGAGGTCGCCTTAGTGCACATAAGAGCGAGATTAATCTGCGGCTGTCTCGGCAACTGTTTCTTTAACACGCGCCTTGAGCTTCTCTTTAATACGAGCAGACTTACCAGAGCGATCGCGCAAGTAATACAACTTCGCACGACGTACATCACCACGACGCTTCACTTCGATGCTAGCGATTAATGGTGAATAAGTTTGAAAAGTACGCTCCACACCTTCGCCAGATGAAATCTTGCGAACGATGAAACTAGAATTCAGGCCACGGTTGCGCTTGGCAATCACAACACCCTCAAAAGCCTGAGCACGTTTACGACTACCTTCAACCACGTTTACACTGACTACAACGGTATCGCCGGGTGCAAAACTTGGAATCGTTTTGTTGGCGGTTAGACGAGCAATTTCTTCTTGCTCGATTTTTTGGATCAAGTTCATTACAACTCCTTAGGCATCATGTTGGCGTTAATCCCGTGATAAATCAGCGGGCCCAATAGAGGATGCAGTTAAAACAACTAAGCCAAACCAATATTTTTATTACTCTGAGAGTTTCTTTAAAAACAGCTCATCGTCTTGGTTTAGCAACCCATTTGCGCGCGCAGCCTCAATGAGGTCTGGACGACGCTTTAACGTCAGCTCTAAAGACCTTTGCCGACGCCAATCCATTATTTTAGCGTGATGTCCGCCTAAAAGCACGTCTGGAACGCATAAATTTTCATAAATTTCAGGCCGGGTATAGTGCGGATGGTCTAAAAGGCCATTAACAAAACTATCTTGTAAGGCTGAATTCTCGTCCCCCAACACCCCCGGAATCAAGCGAATCATGGCATCCATAACCGCCATGGCAGGGATTTCACCTCCGGAAAGTACAAAATCGCCGATGGAAAGCTCAAAATCCACATTTCGGTCAATAAAACGCTGGTCTACTGCCTCATATCGTCCACAAATTAGCGTTAAGTTACTGTATTTAAGCATATCTGTTGCTAACTTCTGCGAAAATGTCTTTCCTTGAGGGCTTAAAAGACAAACTGGACCGGACTCTATCCCAGATTGTTGATGGGATTTCTGAATCGCCGCCAAGGTCTCCTCAAGCGGCTTAATGAGCATGACCATACCAGGCCCTCCCCCATAAGCACGATCATCGACTGTTTTACGAGGATCCTCACAAAAATCTCTTATATTCCATGTACTTACAGTTGTAAGTCCGTGCTCACATGCTCGCCCAGTTACCCCACTTTTTGTCAAAGCAGTGAACATTTCAGGAAAAAGAGTGACAACATCAAAATGCATACGGGCCTTCAAATTACTTATTTGCTCCAATTGGCTTGCCAGGCAACCACTATGGTTCCAACGCCCCCGGCATCGCTAGCCTGAAGATCTACTGACTTTACAAGATCGGGCACAAAGGGGATCAGCTCCTTCCCTACAGTCATGACTGGATGGGCGCCATATTCAGCGATCTCATCAACGAAACCAAGTTCAGCGCCCTCCTCATTCAGCACCCTGCAACCAATCAGATCAATCCAGTAATAGGTACCTTGCTCCGTCTTGGGGAAGCTAGTTCTAGGAAGCTTTAAGGACGAGCCCTTTAATAACAAAGCAGCATCACGATCGGTAACGCCCTCAAGAGCCATGACCACAAAACCGCTGTGTAATTTTGCTTGGTTGACTGTGTAGGTAGCATCGATTGAAGCCCCTCGAGCACCATCCCGTTGCAAACAGATTTGCTTACATTGG
The DNA here is from genome assembly GCA_002359975.1 of Polynucleobacter sp. UBA2650. Lineage (GTDB taxonomy): Bacteria > Pseudomonadota > Gammaproteobacteria > Burkholderiales > Burkholderiaceae > Polynucleobacter. The sequence continues at coordinate 729 of DENG01000003.1, read as the reverse complement.
AGAAGGGCTACAGGGTCAGGAGAGTAGGGGCGCACCTTAATGTGCCCCTTGAGGCCTTGGGCATCAAATACCTGCCCAAGCTCTATCAGGTCAGAAGGAGGCTGATGAATCACAACACCTCCATGAAAGCTCGTAAGCCTATGAATTAGGCTGCAGGATGGTCCTTGATTAAACGCTTAACGGTTGGGGAGATCTGAGCTCCAACGCCAGTCCAATAAGTTAAACGGTCCTGAGCAAGGCGCATTGCTTGCTCTTTCTCAGCTGCTTTTGGATTGAAATAACCTAAACGCTCAATGTAATTAGAGTCGCGACGATTACGTTTATCGGTAGCAACAATGCTGTAAAAAGGGCGCTTTTTTGAACCGCCGCGTGCGAGTCGAATGACGACCATATTTATTCCTTAAAATCCTAGTAATACGGGTTAATTAACTGGTTAAATACACCGACTGTCTGCAAAGGCAATGCAATAAGGTGTAGAGACCGCAGAAAACCT
>DENG01000003.1:0-131 GCA_002359975.1 Polynucleobacter sp. UBA2650 | reverse complement strand
AAACGAATCCAACGATCCATCCTATTGGTCTCGGGAGTCTGCGTTTTGGGGGCTTGCGCCAATATAACCCCCCCGTGCGCCGCTAAAAATACTCCCCCTGCTACCGAACTCAAAGGAACGCACTGGGAACT
>DENG01000086.1:1275-5518 GCA_002359975.1 Polynucleobacter sp. UBA2650 | reverse complement strand
CCAATCAATTCTTTTGCTCGCTTCTTGAGTTTTAATGAAATGCGACTCCGCTTTAATGGGGAAAGATATTCGACAAAAACCTTACCTTGCAAATGATCCATCTCATGCTGCAAGCAAACCGCCAAAAGTCCGTCAGCCTCGAGTTCAAAGAATTGGCCCTCTTGATTAAGTGACTTGATCTTAATTCGTTCGGGACGCTCAACTTCATCAAAGAAATCCGGCACCGAAAGGCAGCCCTCACGCCACGATTTTTTTTCTGGGCTTGCCCAAATTAGTTCGGGGTTAATAAAAACCATCAGAGCATCCCGCTCTTCCGAGGTGTCGATCACGATGATGCGCTCATGAATATCAACTTGCGTAGCGGCCAAACCAATACCGGAAGCCTCATACATTGTCTCGGCCATATCAGCAACAATTTGCTGAATACGTGCATCTACTGACGCCACCGGTTTTGCAATCGTATGTAGGCGCTGGTCTGGGTAATTAAGAATCGATAAGACAGCCATATTCCAATTATCTTACAAACAAATCGGGTTGACCTTCTTGGCAGAGGCCGAGGGGTAAGCAAAAATAATCTCATGAGCAAATCCACCACCCTCTCTTCTGAAGACTTCTTCCCCTCGATCTGTTGCCTAAGCCAGGATTCGGCCGACTATCCGAAGCGTCTTTGTGATCTGAGCGATCCCCCACGCAAACTATTTTATATAGGCAATATTGCCCTATTAAGGCAGCCCATGTTAGCCATTGTCGGCGCCCGAAGGGCCTCCAGGGCCGGGTTACTATATGCCCAACATTTTGCAGCCGGTCTTGGGCTTGCGGGTTATCACATCGTCTCTGGTCTTGCCTACGGTATCGACAGCGCCGCCCACCGCAGCATATTAGATTTAGATGGCCCGAGCAAAACGATTGCGGTTTGTGGCAACGGTCTTGACCGTGTCTACCCATCCGAGCATCAAGCCCTAGCAAAAGAAATTGCAAAAGAAGGGCTATTAATTTCAGAATACCCACCGGGTATCGGGCCCAAAGGCTTTCATTTTCCAAGGCGCAATCGCATTATTGCGGCCCTAGCACTCGGCACAGTTGTGATTGAGGCTGCTCAAAGATCGGGCTCTTTAATTACCGCCTACCTTAGCTCACACCTAGGCCGAGAGGTCTTTGTCGTTCCCGGCCCCATTTCCTCGCCCCTTTACGCCGGCTCCCATCGACTGATTCAAGATGGAGCGAAATTAATTAGCGGGGTTGAGGACGTCCTTAGCGAGCTGCCCAGTGCCCGTTTTCATTAAAAGCGGGTTTATGAATAAATTGATATTTTTTATAAGTAATTGATTTATATATATAAAATGCCACTTTACCGATTATGCTTCTGATTACTATTTGACTTTAATTTAGGCTTTGGGCTAATAATAAAAAAGGGGCGGCTCTGGCTTTCTCTAAAAAAACGTTTAAATTAGGCTTCCTTTTGACCCAAAAACGAGATCCAAACCGGGTGGAGTCCACCCTTTATTAATAGGTAAACAGTGGCGACAACCAAAAAAACTAGCAAAGCGAGCGTAAGCGGGGAACACGCCAAGGCTCTCATCATTGCCGAGAAGCCCTCGGTTGCAAACGACATTGCAAAAGCCTTGGGTGGCTTTACAAAACATGATGAGTATTTTGAGAACGACGCTTTCCTGATTTCATCGGCAGTGGGACATCTTCTTGAAATTGCCGCTCCCGATGAATATGAAGTGAAACGCGGCAAGTGGTCATTTGCCAACTTGCCGGTAATACCGCCTCACTTTGATCTGCGCCCAATTGTTAAAACGGAGTCTCGCCTTAAGGTCTTACAAAAACTGATCAAACGAAAGGATGTCAATCGTCTCATTAATGCATGTGACGCAGGTCGTGAGGGCGAGCTCATCTTTCGCCTAATTGCCCAACACGCCAAGGCGCCGCAGGCAGTTGAACGTCTTTGGCTTCAGTCGATGACCCCTGCGTCGATTCGGGAGGGCTTTTCTAAGCTGCGCTCCGACAGTGACCTGCAACCGCTTGCTGATGCAGCACGCTGCCGCTCTGAGGCCGACTGGCTAGTTGGCATTAATGGCACGCGAGCAATGACTGCTTTTAATAGTAAGGGCGGTGGCTTTTTCTTAACGACCGTCGGGCGCGTACAAACGCCAACCCTATCAATTGTTGTGCAGCGTGAAGAACAAATTCGCAAATTTATTCCCAAGGATTACTGGGAGGTGCGCGGTGAGTTTATTGCGGCGGCTGGAATCTATGAGGGACGATGGTTTAGTCCTGATTTTAAAAAAGATCCTGCCGAACCAGATGCAAGAGAAAATCGATTATGGAGTGAGGCTGCTGCTAAAAGCATTGTGGCCGCCTGTCGAAATAAAAAAGGATCTGTCAGCGAAGAGTCAAAGCCGGCCACTCAACTTGCTCCACAATTATTTGACCTCACCAGCTTACAACGTGAGGCAAATGCGCGCTTTGGCTTCTCAGCNNGAACAGATGCTAAAGCGCTGCCAGAAGATTATTTAGACACCGTCCATACAACCATTGAAAACCTGGGTGAACATTCACCCGAATATAAATCCTTTGCAAGCACCATTCTCAAAGGGGATGGTAAGAAATCGTGGATTAAGCCTAATAAACGGATTTTTGATAACAGCAAAATTTCAGATCACTTTGCGATCATTCCAACCCTTGAGGCTCCTAAAACACTCAGCGAGCCTGAGCAGAAGCTATATGATCTTGTTGTGCGAAGATTCTTGGCGGTCTTTTATCCCGCTGCTGAGTATCGTGTAACAACTCGCATCACAGAGGTGTCTGGGCATCACTTTAAAACCGAGGGGCGCGTATTGGTGGAACCTGGGTGGTTAAGTGTTTATGGCAAAGCGAGCCAAGCTGATGATGAGTTAATCCCCGTCCAAAAAAATGAGTCGGTTCAAAGCGAATCAATTGAACTTGTTGCTCTTAAGACTAAACCGCCTGCACGGTATACCGAGGCGACACTTCTTTCTGCAATGGAGAGTGCTGGTAAGTGGGTGGATGATGATGACATGCGCGAAGCGATGGCAGAAAAAGGTCTGGGGACACCCGCTACACGTGCAGCGATTATCGAGGGTCTACTCGCAGAAAAATATATGGTGCGTGAAGCGCGCGAGCTTATTCCAACAGCAAAAGCATTTCAGTTAATGACCTTATTGCGTGGCTTAGACGTATCTGAGCTTACTCAGCCTGATCTCACCGGAACTTGGGAGCACAAACTTTCTCTAATCGAGCAAGGCAAGTTAGATCGCAATACCTTCATGCAAGAAATTGCGCAAATGACGCAACGAATCGTCAAACGTGCCAAAGAATTTAATAGCGACACTATCCCAGGTGACTACGTCACACTTAAAACTCCTTGCCCGCATTGCGGTAAGGCTGTTAAAGAAAACTATCGGCGCTTTGCTTGCGAGTCATGTGGATTCACGATCAGCAAAACGCCTGGTGGCAGAGCCTTTGAATACGACGAAGCAGAAACGCTTCTGAAAGATAAAACTATTGGCCCCCTTCAAGGATTTCGTAGCAAGATGGGGCGTCCTTTTGCTGCGATTATTAAACTCTCTGAAATACCCAAGGACGATGCCGACTATCCCAATGCGGGCTTTAAGCTTGAGTTTGATTTTGGGAACAGCCAAGATGACGATACTGAAGTCATCGACTTCACAGGCAGGGAGGCGCTTGGTGCATGCCCTAAATGCTCCGGGGCAATTTATGAGGATGGTATGCGCTATGTGTGCGAACACAATACTGGCCCAACCAAAACATGTGACTTTAAAACGGGCAAAGTAGTTCTTCAACAAGAAATTTCTGCGGAGCAAGTTAAAAAGCTGTTGATAGAGGGTAAAACTGATCTATTAACCAACTTTAAGTCTAACCGGACGGGGCGCGGCTTTAAGGCTTATCTTGCTTTGGACGCTGGAGGAAAAATTGGTTTTGAATTTGAAGCTAAGGCGCCCGCAAAAAAACGTGTTGGCGACAAAGACGAGAGCAAGTCCGACCCCAAGCCCAAACGGGCCAGTCGATCTAAAGCAAAAGCGGAAGAATGAGATAGCGCTGGTATTACGTAGGAGGCAAGAGTGGCCCATAGTAGACCCCTTGATCCCAGCGCACTCACCACATAAACATTCTCTAACTGGGGCAGAGCACCTATAAGCGGTAGTCGGTCTTTGGTAACGCATCGTAGACCTACAAATCGGTCGATTGGCCGAAG
>DENG01000086.1:366-1162 GCA_002359975.1 Polynucleobacter sp. UBA2650 | reverse complement strand
TAAGTCGAGCCCACCAACCAGTGATAGCGCTGATGCTTTTTGTCATAGCGCGGTGGCAAGCAGTATCCCTCCCCTGACACAATACTTTTTGGTAGTTGGTGCACCAGCTCAGAATCTTTTGCCAAGGCAAAAATAGTCAGCTGGCCGCGTACCGGTTTTAAAAAAAGATCGATATCAAATGGCTTGGCCAAGGTTTGCACTCCGAAGGCGTTTGCTAATATTAGAGTGCGCGCCCGCTGCAATGTGTTTCCCCCTTGATCCCGTGCGATCCAAATACCATTTTCATTTTCAATGCGCGCTACGGTCTTTTCCCAGATCGTGCAAATGGCCGCACTCTGCTCCACAAGGTCTTCACATAGCTGCCCTAGGTTCATCGAGCCAGCTTCTGGAAACCATACACCTGGTCGATGAAGTCCAAACCGCTCTTGAGCCTCACCCAATGAAAGTAATTCACCCACATCTGGGCCGATACCTAAACGCTGTAATTTATCTGCGAGTGCCACATGATCAAATGGTGTGTTTGCTTTGCTTTGCAAAAAAACGCCGCGCGTCTCCCAGCGATCTTGCCAATCATCCGCAACCAGCCGATAGGCCCCTAATGAGATAGTGTGTAATTTGCTCGAAGTGCGGCCAATAGCGGGGTGAGTAATCGCACCCGCATGTGCCGAAGTGACTTTTCCGGGACCATTTTGTGCATCGATGATGCAAACTTCTATGCCTAGCTGACAATACTGTTTGGCCAATGCGGCGCCAGCAATGCCGGCGCCCACAATCAAAACATCAACATGGTCTTTAG
>DENG01000086.1:0-350 GCA_002359975.1 Polynucleobacter sp. UBA2650 | reverse complement strand
CGATGCGCCAGCTTATCAAAAAGCTCTTGGTGCAAATCGAGCTCTGCCTTCCAGTCGTCGGCTTGCACCGCAATTGATTTATTAAACTGCTCCGCAGATAGGCTTAAGCCATTCCAGTTTAGGTCGGCGTGGCCCGGCGAGTGTCCTACCGGTGTCTCTTGTGCCCCTGCAGTATTTTCTGCTCGCCCTAAAATCCATGACAAGACCCGCATGTTCTCGCCAAAGCCTGGCCAAATAAATTTACCGTTCTCGTCTTTGCGGAACCAGTTCACCAAATAAATTTTGGGTAAATTCGCACCCTCTGACTCTAACTTCTTGCCGATATTTAACCAATGTTGGAAATAGTCGCT
>DENG01000087.1:6876-7713 GCA_002359975.1 Polynucleobacter sp. UBA2650 | reverse complement strand
CAAGAAATGCATGAGACTTTATATGCGCTGCCACTTTCCCAAAATAGTGGCGCTCATGCTGATTGGATTGCTGTGGTATCTATGGGCAATCCTCATGCGGTCCAAATTGTTGAGGATCTTGATAGCGCTCCCGTATTAATTGATGGGCCGTTGATTGAATCGCATCCAGCTTTTCAAAAGCGCGTTAATGCAGGCTTTATGCAAATAATTAATCGCCATGAAATTAAATTACGTGTTTATGAACGCGGTGCTGGTGAAACCCTGTCGTGCGGTACCGGTGCCTGTGCGGCTGTTGTCTCAGGGATTCGGCGTGGCTTACTTGACTCCCCAGTCCGTGTTCAGACACGCGGCGGAGAACTTCAGATAGCGTGGAATGGTTTTGGTGCTCAAGTGGCGCCTTCTGTGATGATGACCGGTCCGGCACAAACCGTCTACCACGGTGAGATTGATTTAGATACTCTCTAAAAGATATCTTCTAAGCTAAACCCCATAACGAGCGCGGTAGTCTTGAACTGCCGGTAGGTATTGCTGAAGATTAGGGTCCTTTGATTGCTGTAAATATGCCATCAAACTCTTAAGATCTGCAATAGCGATCACAGGTAAGCCAAATTCTTGATAAACGCTTTGTACCGCAGAGTATTCACCTACGTCGACCGCATTACCAGATTTCTCCATTCGATCGAGTGCTATTAAAACAGCGCATGGCATAGCTCCAGCAGCCCTAATCAGATCAACCGACTCGCGAACCGAGGTTCCCGCTGAAATTACATCATCAATAATGACCACACGTCCTGCCAATGGTGCCCCGACAGTATTGCCACCCTCACCATGATCCTT
>DENG01000087.1:0-6767 GCA_002359975.1 Polynucleobacter sp. UBA2650 | reverse complement strand
AGGCGAGCTCCATCATAAAAAAGTCCGGCGTTGAAGAAATAAGGCGATAGCCGCCCCGCCTTCGTTTTAAACTCTCCAAATGACAAAACCTTTGCTTCCAGTGCAAAGCGGATAAAGTCAAACTGCTCTTGCTCAGGATTTAAATTCATAGGTCTTTATGTTACGCATCATTTCCGCCAATCTCAATGGAATTCGCTCCGCCGCCAAAAAAGGTTTTATGGGGTGGCTAAACGATCAATCTGCTGATTTTATCTGCGTACAAGAACTTAAAGCACAACAGGCCGACCTTGGCCCTGAAATCCTTTCTCCGCCAGGCCTGCATGCTTACTTTCATCATGCCCAAAAAAAAGGGTACAGCGGTTCGGGCATCTTCACACCCCATCCGGTCAAGCATGTGCAATTGGGATTTGGCAATCCTGAGTTTGATGCGGAGGGTCGCTATGTTGAAGTGCAGATAGGGCAGCTCTCTGTGATCTCTGTGTATATGCCCTCAGGCTCGAGCTCCCCAGAGCGCCAAGAGGCTAAGTTTCGTTTCTTGGATGCTTTCTTGCCGCATCTAATCCAACTCAAAAAGAGTGGGCGCCAAATTCTGTTGTGTGGTGATGTCAATATTGCCCATCACGAAATAGATTTAAAGAACTGGAAAGGTAATCTAAAGAACTCGGGGTTCTTACCCGAAGAGCGTGCTTGGCTCACAAATCTATTCTCAGAACTAGGCTATGTGGATGTGTATCGGCAATTAGAGCCGGATGCTAGTGATACTTGTTATACCTGGTGGAGTCAACGCGGTCAGGCCTATGCAAAGAATGTGGGCTGGCGCATTGACTATCAAATTGCCACGCCTGAACTCGCTCAGGCTGCCAGAAAAGCAGGGGTTTATAAAGAGCAACGTTTTTCTGATCACGCCCCGCTCATCATTGAGTACGACTGGAAACTCTAAGGCGAGTTTGATTTCTCAAAACGGATAGCAAGTGTAATTAAGATCAGTACTGGAATTCCAATTAGCGAGGTTGCTATAAAAAAATGTTCGTAGCCAAAAGTATCAACGTACACTCCCGAAAAGCCTGCAAACCATTTTGGCAAGAGCAGCATCATCGAGCTGAATAACGCATATTGCGTTGCCGAATACTGCACGTTCGTTAGGGACGATAGGTAGGCAATAAATGCTGCGGACGCGATCCCTGAACTCAAATTATCGGCAGAGATTACCCAAACCAAACCATTTAGATCATGACCGCGCGTGCTTAACCATGCAAATAGCAAGTTACTGGCTGCGGATAAAACACCTCCCAAAAATAAAACTCGCATCACCCCAAAACGCATTGTCAACAGACCGCCCAAGAAAGCTCCCAGCAGGGTCATGATCACGCCAAACACTTTGGTGATAGCCGCCACCTCATCCTTGGTATAGCCCATGTCAACATAAAAGGGGTTAGCCATAATACCCATGACCACATCACTAATTCGATAAATGGCGATTAGACCCAGAATTAAAAATGCTTGCCACCGATAACGGCCAATAAAGTCCGCAAAGGGCTGTATTAAGGTCTGCTGCAACCACTGCCCTGCAGAACGAGCTTTTGGTAACAAAACTGACTGAGGCTCCGGACTTAGCAGGGTGGTGACAACCCCCACACCAATTGATAAGGCCATACATAAGTACGCAAATTGCCAAGCCTCGGCGAGATAAACCCCTGTTGTTGTTTCTGCTCGGGCTGCCAACCATAAGGCCCCGGCACCTGCCCAAATCATCGCCAAGCGATAACCTGTTTGATAACTGGCTGCTAGTGCCGCTTGGTATTGTGCTTTTGCCGACTCAATCCGAAAAGCGTCCAAAGCAATATCTTGCGTTGCCGACCCAAATGCAACCAAGAGTGCAAACCAAACGATGGGCTCTAAGTTCTGTTTTGGATCGGTTGTTGCCATACCAATCAACCCAAAAATAATTAAGGCCTGTGCAAACAATAGCCAGCTTCTTCGCCGGCCCAGTCGCTTGGTCAAAAATAGAATGGGTACACGATCGACTAATGGCGCCCATAACCATTTACCCGCGTAGAACAAGGCAACCCACGATAAATAACCAATCGTGCTGCGGTCTATTCCCGCTTCGCGTAACCAAAACCCAAGGGTACCCAATACCAGTAATAGCGGGAGGCCCGCGGAGAACCCCAAGAAAAACATGCGAACGCTGGGCCACTCTAAATAGACCCGTAAGTCTTTACCCCACGAATGAACGTTATCAAGCACCACGCACGCGATAGATGGCCAAGCTGCCTAATAGATTAGGTGCCCACTGCACAGTCTTACCTTCGTGTAATACAACCCGACCCAATATCTCAATCCCTAATTTATGTGCAAGGGCCTCAAAGTCAGCAATGGTCAGAACCCGAACGTTCGGCGTATTAAACCACTCATACGGCAAAGACTTCGATACAGGCATTCTGCCGAGGGCCACTGCAAAGCGATGGGACCAATGGCCAAAGTTTGGGAAGGACACTACGCATTGCTCACCAACCCGCACGACCTCCCGCAAGATACGTTCGGTTTGATGGATAGTTTGTAAGGTCTGGGACAAGACCACGGTATCAAAACTTTGATCTTCAAACAAGGCTAGACCGCCTTCTAAATCTTGCTGAATAACATTAAGGCCTTTCTTTATGCAGGCCAGAACTGAAGCATCCATGATTTCGACGCCATAGGTCTTCACATGGCGCTTTGTGCGAATGAAATCTAAAAAGGATCCGTCACCACAACCCAAATCCAATAATGAGGAATTCGGGGTAACCCAATTAGCAATCGCATCGAAATCCGCTCTTAATTGCATCGATCCTCCGCCACTTTTGCAAAATAAGCGCGTACTAAATTGTGATAACGCGCGTCATCTAATAAAAAAGCATCATGCCCATGTGGCGCATCTATTTCTGCATAACTTACATTTGCCTTGTTGTCGAGTAAGGCCTTTACTATTTCTCGGCTTCGATCTGGGGAGAAACGCCAATCCGTTGAAAAACTCACCACCAAGAAGTTTGCTTGTGCTGGAGAGAGGGCTTGACTTAAGTCGCCCCCAAAGCGTTTTGCAGGGTCAAAATAATCGAGTGCGCGAGTAATCAGAAGGTAAGTGTTGGCATCAAAGTAACCCGAGAACTTATCCCCTTGGTGACGCAAATAACTCTCAACCGCAAACTCCACATCAAAACTAAAACGGTATTCATCAGGAGCGCCTGCAGGCCTTTGTAAATCGCGTCCAAATTTCTCGGCCATATCGTCATCCGATAAATAAGTGATATGACCCACCATGCGCGCGAGGCGTAAGCCACTTTTCGGCACAACCCCATGCTTGTAGTAATCCCCCCCATGAAAATCGGGGTCCGACAATATGGCATTACGAGCGACCTCATTAAAAGCAATGTTCTGGGCACTTAATTTTGGAGTAGAGGCAATCACCACGCAATGGGCTATCCGTTCTGGGTATTGTGTTGCCCATGACATAGCCTGCATGCCACCCAAACTTCCGCCCATCACGGCTGCAAACTGTTTGATCCCTAAACGATCGGCTAAGCGCACTTGTGCGTTGACCCAATCCTCTACAGTCAACACAGGAAAGCTAGCGCCATACGGTAAATTTGTTTTTGGATTAATGCTCATGGGGCCCGTTGAACCAAAACAGGACCCCAAATTATTTACGCCAATGACAAAAAATCGATTGGTATCAATCGGCTTGTTAGGGCCCACCATGTTGTCCCACCACCCAATATCACTTGGATCATCTGGATTTATACCAGCGACATGATGGGAAGCGTTAAGTGCATGGCAAATCAAAATGGCATTACTGGCCTTAGGATTTAATTGGCCATAGGTCTCGACCACCAAATCATAGTTCTCAATACTGGTACCGCTTTGTAGCGGCAAGGGCTCAACAAAGTGAATTGTTTGTTTTGAAAGATACAGCTCGGTCATGCTGCAAGGAGAATGCGAAGGCTTGACTCAATACCATCGCTCGGTAATTTTTTAAAGCCGCTACGAGCAAAGCGATGCCAACGACCAATCACAAAACTCATTAACAAGGCTGCCTGCATGCTGACTATGTCCGCCTGACCGTCTTTACCTTGACTTTGCGCTATGCGAAGTGATTGCTTTAATGATGCCTCCACCCGATCAAGCACTTGATTGATACGCTCTTGCAAACGATCATCTTCTTGCAATAAAGCATCGCCTAATAAGACTCGTACCATCCCAGGGTTCTTTTCTGCAAAGACCAAGAGCATTTGTACAATGCCTTTCACTTGCGCAGTGCCCAATTCTTCTTTTTGATTGATCTGATTAATTAGACCGAATACAGTTTGCTCAATAAAAGCAATCAAGCCCTCAAACATTTGGGCCTTGCTTGCAAAATGACGATACAAAGCGGCTTCGGATACACCAATTTTGGCAGCTAAAGCTGCGGTTGTAACTCGCTCACCGCGCGGGTTTTGAAGCATTTCTGCCAAAATCTGCAAGATCTGCAAACGACGCTCGCCGGGGCGAGGACGTTTACGGGTCTTGGTTTCACCCCCGTTCAATTCAGAACCAAGTTCCTGATCAAGAGGGCTACTGCTTGTGTTCATAGGAGTTTTTGTTTATCTAGAACGTATCATGGTACCAAAAGCTTGTTCCGTCAGAATTTCAAGCAAAAGTGAGTGCTCAATTCGACCATCAATAATGTGGACAGAGTTCACGCCACTCTTGGCGGCATCGAGTGCCGATGAAATCTTCGGCAGCATTCCACCGGAGATCGTGCCATCTGCAAATAAAGCATCAATCTCGCGGGCCGTGAGATCGGTTAGCAAATTACCGGCTTTATCCATGACGCCTGGAATATTGGTCATCATCACCAATTTCTCGGCCTTTAGGATTTCTGCCATCTTGCCTGCGACTAAATCAGCATTGATGTTATAGGCCTGACCCTCTGCACTAAAGCCGATTGGCGAAATCACTGGAATAAACGCATCGTCTTGTAGAGCTTTTACAACTGCGGGATTGATCGCCTCAATCTCGCCAACAAAACCTAAATCAATCGGGGCTCCGCCCGGCTTTTGATCATTGGGTACGAATAACTTTTTCGCATGAATCAAGCCACCATCTTTACCAGTTAAGCCAACCGCTTGGCCGCCAAAATGATTGATTAACATCACGATGTCTTGTTGCACCTCGCCACCCAAGACCCACTCCACCACCTCCATGGTCTCGTCATCGGTAACTCGCATTCCTTGAATGAAGGTGCCGGTTTTACCAATTTTCTTTAGGGCTTCATCAATTTGTGGGCCCCCGCCATGAACTACCACTGGGTTCATGCCCACTAACTTCAGTAAGATAACGTCGCGCGCAAAACTTTCTTTTAGGCGCTCTTCAACCATCGCATTGCCACCGTACTTAATGACGATAGTTTTGCCATGGTATTGCCGAATGTACGGCAAGGCCTCAGCCAAAATCTCAGCTTTTAAGAGTGGCGGGATATCCGCTAATGTCGGTACGGCTTTAGTCATGATGAATAGAAACCCTATTCACCAAACAATTTCTGCCGTAATTCACGACGCTCTTGAGCCTCTAGGGACAAGTTGGCGGTTGGCCGCGCAATTAAACGGGACACGCCTATTGGCTCACCAGTCTCCTCACACCAGCCGTAGTCGCCCGACTCAATGCGAGCCAAGGCCTGTTCAACCTTTTTAAGCAATTTACGCTCACGATCTCGAGTACGGAGTTCTAATGCATGCTCTTCTTCAATCGTGGCACGGTCGGCGGGATCGGGAACCAAAATGTTTTCACGCAAGTGCTCGGTTGTCTCACTTGCGTGCTTCAGAATATCTTCTTTGAGGGTCTGCAATTTGGTACGAAAGAACTCTAATTGCGCTGCGCTCATATAGTCTTTATCGGACATCTTGAGCAACTCGGCTTCTGTTAATGGCGCACCCTTGGCGGACGAAGCAGAGGCTTTCTTGCTGGTCTCAGCAGTTTTTGCCTTTGTGCCGGCTTCTTTAGTGGTCATCTTGTTCCCCAATCCGAAATAATTTAATACTGCATTTAGTGCTTCTTCAAAAATGCTGCCCATTAAGGGTAACTACTAAACCCCTAATTACATCATTAAGCGAGCATTATTACTCTTTCTATAAAAGTTTCAATGCCTATTTGTTTTAATGCCGTGGCGGCGGATTGTACAGCACCCGAGCCCCATGAGGATTACTTGACCAGGCAGCCTTCCAGGCCCCCTAGTAAGGTGTCTTTGGGTAGATCGATGCCAATAAAAACCATTCGGCTTTGTTTGGGCTCCCCAGCGCCCCAAGGGCCTGCCAGGTCGCTGCCCATCATTTCGTGCACACCTTGCAAAACAACCTTCCGGGCCGACCCCTTCACATATAAAACGCCCTTGTAGCGCAGCAACTTCTCCGCAAATACTGAGATAACCCCCCCCAAAAAATCCTCTAATTTACGATGATCAAAGGGCTTATCGCTCTTGAACACAAAGGACTGTATTCGGTCGGTATGGCCATGATGGTCATGGTGATTGTGGTGCTCGTGATCATGATGGTCATGTCCACACTCACTGTGATCGTGATCATGCTCCCCTAAAAAATGGGGGTCAATATCCAACTTAGCATTGAGATTGAAGCCTTTTAAATCAAATACTGCGTCCAAGGGAGCAACGCCGCGCGTAATCATCTCAATTGGCGCCCGCGGATTCATATGCATCAAACGATTTTTAAGGCTAGTAATTTCGTCTTTGCTGGCAAGAT
>DENG01000002.1 GCA_002359975.1 Polynucleobacter sp. UBA2650 | reverse complement strand
TAGGCGGTTTTTTCATTTAGGAGAAGCTTGCATGCCATTACCTCCCCTACCTACCCAAATTGCTGACCAAGTGAATTTGAGTCATCAGAAACAACCTGATCTCAAAAACCCTCCCAAAAAGGTCAAGAAATTAGCTACTAGCTCAGTCTGGGTTGAAAACGGAGATGTTGTGGAAGAAGTGGAACATGATCTATCCGCTGCCGAAGAGGCACTTGAGCGAATCAAAACGGATGCACCAGCACAATACTTAGAAAAGAAATTAGAAGCCAAGAATGAACGGCCTAAGCGTACCATCCGTACCGGCCCCCCCAGTCTTTTTGTACTAGATACCAATGTATTAATGCATGACCCATCCTCTCTGTTCCGCTTCGAGGAGCATGATTTGTATTTACCCATGACCACCTTAGAGGAATTGGATAACCATAAAAAGGGGATGAGTGAAGTTGCGCGCAATGCTCGCATGGTCAGTCGCTCCCTAGATCAACTTATCGCTGGTACTAGCGGTCAACTCGATGAGGGTATACCGCTGAATAAATTAGGAAATCAGGATGCGACTGGGCGCCTGTTCTTCCAAACTCATTTCTCAAGTACACCCCTTCCTGAAGGACTACCAGAGGGCAAAGGTGACAATCTCATTCTGGGTGTGGTAAGCGACCTGCAAAAGGCGAAGCCCAATCAAGAAGTAGTCTTAGTCTCCAAAGATATCAATATGCGCATCAAAGCGCGTGCTCTTGGGTTGCCTGCAGAAGATTATTTCAATGATCAAGTCTTAGAAGACCGTGACCTGATGTATTCAGGGGTCATGACCCTGCCCGCTGATTTTTGGCCCAAACATGGCAAGGCAATGGAAAGCTGGGCAGACGGCAAAAGTGGCACTATGTTCTATCGAGTGACTGGGCCACTTGTTCCCAGTATGCTGGTAAATCAATTTGTCTATCAAGAAAATCCTGACGGCTCTACTCCTTTTTATGCATTAGTTCGGGAGATTAACGGTAAGACTGCCTTATTACAAACCCTAAAAGATTTCTCGCACCAGAAAAATAATGTGTGGAGCATTACTGCCCGCAATCGTGAGCAAAACTTTGCCATGAACTTGCTCATGAACCCTGATATTGATTTTGTGACGCTCTTAGGTCAGGCTGGTACTGGCAAAACCCTATTAGCTCTGGCTGCCGGACTAGAGCAGGTTCTAGACAGCAAACGCTATAACGAAATCATCATTACCCGTGCGACCGTTCCGGTTGGGGAAGATATTGGATTCTTGCCAGGTACTGAAGAAGAAAAAATGCAGCCGTGGATGGGCGCTTTTGATGACAACCTTGAGGTCTTGCATCGCAACGATGACAGTGCAGGAGAATGGGGTCGTGCTGCTACTCAGGAGTTAATCCGTTCACGCATCAAAGTTAAAAGCATGAACTTCATGCGCGGTCGCACCTTTGTGAGTAAGTTTCTGATTATTGATGAGGCGCAGAACTTAACTCCTAAACAGATGAAGACTTTGGTAACGCGAGCTGGGCCGGGCACCAAGATTGTGTGTTTGGGCAATATTGCTCAGATCGACACACCCTATCTCACAGAGGGTTCGTCGGGCCTCACCTATGTGGTTGATCGTTTTAAAGGTTGGCGCCATAGTGGTCACATTACATTGGCTCGTGGCGAACGTTCGCGACTAGCTGACCATGCTGCTGAAGCTTTGTAAAAATCCTGCTCGATGGATTGCCCTGCTTGTGCTGAGTGTGTCAACGCTCAGTGCTTGCAGCACCTTTAGCCCTCGTACTTCCAGTGAGGCCTCATCGAGCCCAAGGATTGCACACTTCAAAAATGATACGAGCGTTGGCAGTGAAGACATCTCCATCGCAGCAATTGGGCTTGTGGGCGTGCCTTATCGCTATGGTGGCAATACCCCCGCGGGTGGCTTTGATTGCAGCGGTTTAATTGCTTATGTCTTCAATAAAAGCTCTGGAATTCAGTTGCCACGCACTATCCAGCAAATGAGTAATGCTGGGCGTGGAATTGGTCAGCAAGCCCCAGCACCGGGTGATTTGGTCTTCTTTAACACTACGGGTGAGCGCTACTCGCACGCTGGAATCTATGTGGGTAAAGGTCGCTTTGTTCATGCTCCTAGTGCAGGTGGCACTGTTCGCTTAGATCGAATTGATGCACCCTATTGGGCTTCACGCTATACCGAAGCAAGACGGGTGGCTAGCGTAACGACTGGTAACTAATTAAAAGGGTGTGAAACCACCGCCATAGGAGGCGCCGGTATTTGCAGCGAGGTTATCAAACTTTGTAAATTGACCTTGCCAGCTTAAGCGGACTGTTCCAATAGGGCCATTTCGTTGCTTGCCGATAATTATTTCAGCAATGCCTTTATCGGTTGTGGTGTCGGGATGGTAGACCTCATCACGATAAATAAACAAAATGAGGTCAGCATCCTGCTCAATAGCACCCGATTCACGTAAGTCTGACATCACGGGTCGTTTATTGGGTCTTTGCTCTAAGCCACGGTTTAACTGGGAAAGTGCCACGACAGGGCACTGCAATTCTTTTGCCAAAGACTTTAAAGACCGTGAGATCTCAGAAATCTCAGTAGCCCTGTTTTCACCACTACCGCCTGTGCTACCGCTCATTAACTGTAAATAATCCACCACGACCATACCCAAGGTACCGCCGTAGTTGCGAGCAATACGTCGCGCCCGTGCACGCAACTCTAAGCAGGTAAGCGAACCAGTTTCATCAATCAGAATTTGGGTATTACTTAAACGTGCAATAGCATCGGTTACCCGTGGCCACTCATCATCACCTAATTTACCAGTACGCATCCGACTTTGGTCAACGCGCCCTACAGAACCTAAAAGACGAGTTGCTAACTGCGCGCCTGACATCTCCATCGAGAACACTACAACCGGTAAACCCTCATTGAGGGCAACATTCTCCGCAATGTTGAGTGCCATAGCAGTCTTTCCCATTGAAGGTCTTCCCGCTACGATAACCAAATCACCTTTTTGCAAACCGCTTGTTTGTTTGTCCAGGTCAATAAATCCGGTCGCAATACCAGTGATATCGCTTCCGCCATCACGGTTATAGAGCTCATCGATTCTGGCAACTACTTGTTTAAGAAGGGGCTCAATCTCTAAGTAATCCGCTTTACGATTACCCTCTTCGCCAATCTGCAAGATGCGTGACTCTGCTTCGTCAAGCAAGGTTTGAACCGATCGGCCCTCAGTCAGGAATGCAGAGTTAACAATCCCGTCCGATACCTGAATTAAGCGTCGCAAGATACTGCGATCACGAATGATCTCTGCATAACCTTTGATATTAGCTGCACTCGGCGTGTTATGCGCTAATGAGTTGAGATAATCGATGCCGATAAGATCAGCCTCAGGCTCTGTTTTAATGGATTCATAAACGGTAATGACATCTGCTGGACGGTTATCACTAATTAGCCGCTGAACCACTCGGTAAATCAGGGAGTGCTCGGGTCGATAGAAATCATTTTCGGAGAGAATACCGCCCAGTCGATCCCAAGCGGTGTTGTCCAAAAGCAAACCGCCGAGAACTGATTGCTCAGCCTCGACGGAATGAGGTGGCACCTTAAGTGCCTGTACAACTGCGTCCCCTGCCCCAGACATTCCCGGGGTCATTGAAATAGTACGGTTACGGGATTCAGCCATACGACTAGTTTACCGAAGTCAACTAGGCTTGATCACCAATAACACGAATATTAATATCCACCACAACATCAGTATGCACAGCAATCGCAACAGGATGATCACCCACTAACTTCAGTGGACCTGTAGGCATACGCACAGATGCTTTCTCAATTTGGAAGCCTTTAGCTGCCAAACTTTCAGCAATGTCATGATTGGTCACAGAGCCAAACAAACGACCATCTACACCAGCCTTTTGAGTGATCTCGAGGACGAGGCCCTTTAACTTATCGCCAATCACTTGAGCGGCGGCAAGCTTCTCAGCAGCCAATTTCTCAAGCTCAGCACGGCGAGCTGCAAAATCTGCAATCGCAGCTTCTGTAGCACGACGCGCTTTACGCTGAGGGATCAAAAAGTTACGAGCAAAACCATCCTTAACGCGCACAACATCGCCAAGGTTGCCCAGATTGGTTAATTTTTCAAGCAGAATAACTTGCATAGTGGGCTCCTAATTACTTCTTATGTTGATCAGAGAATGGCAATAGCGCCAAGAAGCGAGCACGCTTAATCGCTGTATCCAACTGGCGCTGATACAAAGCTTTGGTACCAGTCAAACGCGCTGGAGTGATCTTGGCATTTTCACCAACAAAATCCTTTAGGGTCTCGACGTCTTTGTAATCAATTTGCTCAACACCGCCAACCGTAAAGCGGCAATAGCGCTTACGCTTGAACAGTGGGTTTTGTGCAGGCTTCTTTTTGAAGTCTGTCTTTTTGTTTGTTTTTCCAAAAGCCATAATAATTTCCTATTTAGCAATCAATTCAATCTTCGTTATATGAAAGACAAGGCGCTCATTTCGTAAGGTCTTCTGAGTCAAGAACCCTTCAAACACTGCATTTGCCCCTAAATCCATTTGCTCTAGGCTTTTATAAATCTCACCTATTGCAATTGCTTCGACATTCATCTGAATTTGGCGCATTTGATTTGCTTCGTATGCTTCACCATCATGATGTAACTGACAATGAATCACTGGCAAACCAGCTGGCGTATATCGAATGGCGTCTTTAGCGATTAAGGAAGCAGTCAGGGTGAGAAGGTTTGAACTACGCTTCACAATCAGACCACTGCTTACAGATTTAAGCCTCCGTCTTAATTAATATGCTGCAGCAGGCGCATCCGCCTGGGCAACCTTACGAGCCTCTTCGCGCTGAACTTCCTTCATCATGATGGAAGGCTCAACTTCAGCCTTCTTCAACTTCACAATCAAGTGGCGCAATACGGCGTCGTTAAACTTAAATGCATGCTCGAGCTCTTCCAGAGTTTTCTGGTCACACTCAATGTTCATGCAAACGTAATGGGCTTTAGCAAGTTTGTCGATCATGTAAGCCATTTGACGACGGCCCCAATCCTCGATGCGATGCACCTTACCACCATGAGTAGTAAGAATCGACTTATAGCGATCGATCATCGCGGGTACTTGCTCGCTTTGGTCCGGATGGACGATAAAAACGATTTCATAATGACGCATTAATCACTCCTTATGGATAAAACTGCCTAGGCGTCTTGCTAATTTCCGCTGTCTAGAAATCAGCACCAGTGCAGCAAGGGTGGAACAAGTTGTAAAAAACCTTACCTAAAATTAGGCAAGACCACCATTCTAGCAAAAATATCCTGCCAACTCAATGCATTAGCTTTTGCGTGGAGACTAGCGAATAGGGCCAGCTGGAGGGCAATACGTGCCTTGGGCGGGTTCAAATCACCAGCCCCGATAGATGCGTGTAGGCGACCATTGGCTAATTGACCCGGAATCACCCCCAAACCTACTCGCGACGATCGAACTAGAGCCCCGCCATCTTTCATAAAGTCTTCCAAGCTGAGCGCTAGATCTTGATGGACGGTTCCTCCCCCTGTTCCAGCCAGGACAATACCCAGCACACCCAGCTTTTTATAGACCTCAATCTGGTCGCCCTTAGCACCAATGTGATTGGTCACAATTTCAACTCTAGGCCAATTATCTATTGATGGTATAGGTAAGTCTTCGCTAACTTGACTGCTAAGATCCAAATTAACTGGCTCGCTATTCATGAAGGCATCTAAGCTTGAGGTATGACGCTTTGCCATACTCCTCGCCTGAAAGACCTTCCCGCCCATCAACCCAAAAATCCCACTTGGCCCATCCTGATCCTCTACTAGAGCGACTGCCCGATTGAGATTTTCTGGGCCGTCCGCCTTAGGGTGGTCTGCTGGCAACATGGCGCCCGTGATCACCACTTTTTTGCCCGCAGTCTTTGCTAAATGCCCACAAACAAGCTCTAGAAAAAGTGCTGTTTCCTCCATGGTATCTGTGCCATGGGTAACGACCACCCCGACAATATGAGGATCATGAAGCGCTTGAACGACCTCCTGACCCAGTTGAGTTAATAAAGACTCGGTCATATCACAGCTATCAATATTAGATAACTGTTTGTTTTTTATAGATAATTTACTTTTAATCTGCCCCGAAAGGGTCTCGATTGGCACTTGGCCGGCTAGGTAGCCCTTTCCATCCCCGTTCACTTGGAGGCCGGCGATCGTGCCACCCATGCCAATGAGCAAAATCAAGGGTGTATTTGATAAATCAGTCATATTTGCATTATCAAGCCTTACAAAAGTTCTTGAAATGCTAATTTTTACTGTATACAATCCCAGTATGAACATAAACACAGTAAATGACTTGATAGAAACCACCCTACCTAAGCTAACCGCTCGGCAAGAGGAGATTTTGGGTCTCATCACCCTAGCTATTGAAGAGAGTGGCTTACCCCCCACTCGGGCTGAGATTGCAAACCG
>DENG01000120.1:4414-6793 GCA_002359975.1 Polynucleobacter sp. UBA2650 | reverse complement strand
CTCATCACCTCTTCTGCATCGGCGAGCATAGGGATCGCCTTAGGGCTAGTAAAGGAGGTCACTTCAATTTTGGCGTATCCGGCACGACTAAGGCGGTTGAGAAGCTGAACCTTGTCTTCGGTAGGTATGAAGTTGCTTTCAGCCTGAAAACCATCGCGGGTTACTACTTCCTGGATATAGAGTCTTTGCATGGCAATTATCTTAATACTTCCAGAAGGGATGTGTCCATCAAGGCATAAATGGGGCAGATGGTTTATAGTGGCAGGGTTTTAGACCTATTTAGGAGATATACATGGCGTCAATCTTGACCTCTCTTGGCCGTACAGTATTAGCAGGGTTTGTCTTGCTCTTGCTGATTATTGTTCTTTTTGGTAGTTCGAATGTGGGTAGCCCAGGATGGGTTGCATTTGTATTCCGTTACCTCCATGTCATTTCAGGAGTTATGTGGATTGGTTTGCTGTGGTATTTCAACTTTGTGCAAATCCCATCGATGCCAAAGATCCCTGATGAGCAAAAGCCAGCGATTGGTAAAGTAATTGCTCCTACCGCTTTATTCTGGTTTCGCTTTGCCGCAATGGCAACCGTTTTGACCGGAATCATTTTGGCTATTCTGAATGGCTATGCACACAAAGCATTTACCTTGCAACAGCCATTCTTGGCAATTGGCTTGGGAATGTGGATTGCTCTGATCATGGCATTTAATGTGTGGTTCATTATTTGGCCTAATCAAAAGCGTGCACTCGGTATTGTTGTTGTTGATGCAGATCTCAAAGCGAAATCTGCTCGTACAGCGATGTTGACCTCACGGATTAACACCGTTCTTTCTATCCCCATGTTGTACTTAATGGTGGCGCAGCAAAATATGGGTCTGTAACTCAGAGCCGCTTTAGCAAAAGCCCGCAATAGCGGGCTTTTTCTTTACCCGCTTAGAACTGATAGAGCCGAGCGGGATTAGTACTCAGTACCTGCTTGCGCAGTTGTGGTTCCGGAACCCAAGTGCCAAGTAGATCGAATAGATCAGCGTCATTGGGCATAAAACCTTTGACCATGACATGAGGCCAGTCGCTTCCCCAAACAATCTGATTTGAATTTGCCCGCAATAAGGCCTCAGCAAATGGATTGGTATCGGAATAGGGCGGACGATCTTGCGAAGAGATTCGGTAGGGTCCGGTTAGTTTGACCCAGGCGCGTTCCTCGCGCATCAGTGATAAAAGACCCTGAAAGCCAGGATCATTAACACCAAGACTAGTTTTAAGATAGCCTAGATGACCAAGCACGACTGGCACCGGAAAGTTTCTGAGGGTTTGATCAAGTTCTGGGAATTCATTAACGTGCATTAAGAACTCGAGATGCCAGCCAAACGGAGCAATCTTATCTGCCAGATAACGAAGTTTTAGTATCGGGAGGACTCCCTTTGCATCTGCTAAATCAACAATATTGCAACGCACTCCTCGAACTCCAGCGTGGTGCATTTTCTCTAGGTCCCGTTCGGAGATATCCCAATCCACAACAGCAACACCGCGCAGATTGAGTAGATCTGTTTTGAGTGCGGCCAAAAGGGCACGATTGTCATCGGCATAAATACTCGGTTGAACTAAAACAGCACGCTCTATGCCGATTGACTGAAGGAGTGTTTGATATTGAGGAAGGAGAGCATCGGGCGGAGTGTAAATCCGTTTTGGGGAGTAAGGATAAAGGGATGCTGGCCCACAAATATGGGCGTGGCAATCAGTAGCATGTTCACAAAGAACGAGACCAGGTTTTTTAAGGACCTGGTCTGGTGCTTGGCAAAGCGGGGGGTTATTGTGGTTCGATTCCAGCGTCTTTAGCAATCTTAGTGTACTTAGTGATCTCGCTACGAACGAACTTTTCGGTCTCAGACAAGTTCATTGGCTTGATAGTGATCCCAGCTTTGGAGTAAGCAGCCTTGACCTCAGAATCCTGAAGAGCACGGTTGATATCGGTATTGATCTTTTGGAGAACGCTAGCCGGTGTTGCTGATGGCGCCCATACACCGACCCATAAACCAATATCGAAGTTCGGGAAACCCTGCTCAGCAATCGTCGGAATATCGGGCGCAGCCTCAGCACGAGTAGCACTCGTTACACCAAGTGCACGCACTTTCCCGCCTTGTATTTGAGCAATCGCGGTTTGTAGTGGCGCCATGTAATAGGCAGTACGTCCCGCAATGGTTTCTTGAATGGCTTCAGGGGATCCCTTAAAAGGAACATGCAACATCTTGATGCCCATGGTTTGATTAAAGTACTCAGCCGCAAGGTGGGTTGAGCTACCAACGCCTGCGCTGGCAAACGGAATAATCTCTGGCTTACTCTTGGCGGCGTTGACCAAGTCCTTTAAGGATTTGTAGGGACTCTCTGC
>DENG01000120.1:0-4319 GCA_002359975.1 Polynucleobacter sp. UBA2650 | reverse complement strand
AGGTCATAAGGTAATTTCTTATAGATGGCTGGATTCGCTGCATAAGAAGCCGATTGCACTAAGAGCGTATAGCCGTCTGGATCAGAGTTCACGACGACACCAGTGCCCACCAAGCCACCAGCACCAGGGCGATTCTCAATAATCACAGGCTGCTTCCAGCTCTCTGATAAGTTCTTAGCCACAATACGTCCGGCAATATCAGCGCCTGATCCTGGAGTCAGGGGCACAATCATCTTGACCGTTTTATTTGGATAGTTAGCTTGAGCGCTTACGAAAAGGGGCTGCAACGAGAGCATCCCAGTAAATAATGCGAGCGCAGTGATTCGATACGCATTGAAAGGAATATGCATGTTGTCTCCTCTTGATTTTATGATTAACTTACTAGGGCTAAACTATGCCACAGAGTCTAAGAAGCCTCGCAAGGCAGTATTAAAGGCTTGAGGCTGTTCGATATTGGCGAGATGGGCAGCTTGATCAAGGACTACCATCGAGGAGTGCGGTATGAGGCGATGTAATACAGTTGCTTGGTCAACGGTACATGCAGGATCTTGTTTGCCGACCAGCACCATGGTGGGCGCTTTGATCTTGAGCAGCATAGTGGACTGAGCCATATCACGCACTGCGCTGGCGCAGGCTAGGTAACCATCCACTGGGGTTCCCAAAATCATGTGCTTAACGTGTTCAATCTGTTGAGGCTCGCGTTGAATAAAATCACCCAGAAACCAGCGCTTTATAGTTCCATCGACGAGACCCATAATGCCACTGGTGCGGGCGATAGCAAAACGCTCCTCCCATAAGCTGCGTGGGGGCATCTCGCTGGCAGTGTCGCAAAGGCTTAGAGAAAGAGCGCGATCGGGATAGTTAGCACCAATGTATTGGCAGATCATCCCGCCCATCGAGAGTCCCACCAAATGCGCTTGTTTAATCTGCAGAGCATCCATGAGGGCAACTAGATCTTGTGCAAGTAGGGCAATGCTATATGGACCTTCAGTCACCTGAGTTTGACCATGACCGCGGGTGTCATACCGAATCACGCGATAGCGATCGGTTAGAGCGCTGATATTACTATCCCACATTTCTAGGCTGGACATGAGGCTATTGCTCATGATGACTATTGGCCCATTTTCCGGACCATCGATTTGATATGCCATCTTGATTTGATTGGCGTTAATGTGATTTTTCATAGTAGGGTCTCCAGGAAGACTCTATTTTGACACTAATAAATCTTAGCCTCCCCAGCAGGTCGATTCTTGAAGCGTTTGTGAACCCAATAGTATTCGGCAGGACGTAAGCGGATCTCATCTTCAAAACAACGATTGAGTCTCGCAGTATCTGCAATGGGATCTTTGGTCGGGAAATTAGTAAGGGGTTTACTAATATGGCAAATATAGCCAGATCGATCTGGCTTCAGGGTCGTTTTCATGATGCAGACCTCTGCACCAGTCATGCTGGCCAAGCGCGAGATTGCTGTAATGGTGTTGGTCTCAACGCCAAAGAAGGGCACAAATACCGAGTCTTTAATGCCAAGATCAATATCGGGNNGCAATAAAGACAAAGTTACCTTTCTTGATCTCACGTAGGGTCTCTGTGAGATGGCCTTGTCTCGGAATGGACTTACCCCCAAAGCGTCCACGCCACTCGATAATCTTACGATCAAAAAAAGGGTTCTTCATCTTTTGATAGAGGGTTACACCGCGCTGCCAATTCATTTTTTCAGAAAGGGCACAAAGCGCCATACCGCCTTCAATGCCAACAAAGTGTGGATTGACCAAGATACGAGGTTTTTGGTCTCCTAAAGTAATCTCAGAATTGATCTCTACCATCTCCGCAATTTGTGCTGGGTTACCCAGCCAAATCCGGCTACGTTCTAGCACGCTACGGGCAAATAAGCGCCAGTGATCGAGCGCTAATGCATGGCGCTCAGAGTCTGAAAGCGTTGGAAAACATAGGCGCAGATTAATATTGACCACGCGGTTGCGTTCGCTCGGAATATGGGCGATCAACCAACCGAGTTTGTCTCCGGTAAATACGATCCAAGAGTAGGGTAGAACCGAGAAGACGCGCAACAGTAATAGCGCTAGGTAGTTAAATAGTGTTTGCACATGAACCCTTAAGAGTCTCACTATATACCGCTACCCGAACTCAATACCCCCATGCTTTACACTGTCTTCGTGAAACAGACCATCCTACGGGTTCTCTGGGTCTTGGCCGGCGCTAGTGTCGCCTTGGTATTGGCCTTGCATGTCGTGCGCCCAGCAGATTCAACACTATTGTTAGCCTCCTTGGGCGGATCGACTTTATTTCTGTTTGGTCTGACAGCCCTGCCGCCAACTCAGCCCCGCGCTCTTTTTGGTGGACACTTAATTTCTGCTTTGATCGGAGTAATTTGTTATCAACTGTTTGGTGATGCGACATGGGTCATGGTGTTGTCTGTTTTGATTACGATCGCTGCTTTGATTCTGAGTAGAACGGTTCACCCCCCTGCAGGCGCTAATCCTTTAATCATGATCCATTCGCACGCAGGTTTTATTGATATTTGGACTCATGTTTTTGCTGGGGTCTTGGTCTTGGCAATCACAACTTTCATTTGGTCTCGCTTGGGACCCGGTCAAGCGCGCTACCCCGTGGATTGGAATCAAAAATCACCGCCAACAGATCAGTGGGGTATCTGGCACTAAGTTTGATTAATTGAGCTACGAATTTCTTCAGCCAATCGTTGTGCCAGCTCAAGCGCTGTTAAACCAATTGGGCCGATACCCTTACTCACCAATTGATCGGATGCCCTGGCATGTAATTGCACTCCAAGACACGTGGCTTACCAAAGGCTGATGTTATGTCGTATACCTTGCGCAGCCAGTGCTCCAATTAGTCCAGTTAGAACATCTCCCATACCGCTACTAGCCATTGCAGGATTGCCATCTTGGCACTCCAGACTCTCGAAAGAGAGTGAGCCCAAGAGCGTATGGTGACCCTTCAGAATGATAGTTCCTGGGTAAAGTCGAATGAGATCTTGCAGTGATCCCAGTCGGTTTGCTTGCACGGCCTCACTCGATAAATTAAGTAAGCGCGCTGCTTCGCCAGGATGGGGAGTTAAAACAAAAGGCGCGTGACTGAGCTGGAGACTTTATTGACGATTCGTCGCGAAGGTAAGCAAATTTACTACTCTGCATCAAGCCCAATTGCCATGTCAGTCATGGCTTTGTTGTATCAAAGTTATTGTAAGTAGATAGGTTCAATAAAGGAGGTTATGATGCAATGTAACGTAGGAAATACGGATCGTATCTTGCGTATTACGGCAGGAAGTTTATTAATCATTTTGGCTATTAGTGGAGTTATTGGACCATGGGGTTGGATTGGAATTGCACCTCTGATCACTGGTTTCTTCCGGTTCTGTCCGGCGTATCCATTGTTGGGAATGAATACGGCCAAGAAAAAATAGTGGGTTGATCGATGGCTAGTTTCAAAGAAGATGCTAAAGACACAGTACTTGCCTTAGTTGAAACTGCCCATGACAAATGGAACGATAGCGTTAGCTTCCTTAAGGAAACATGGCCGTTTCTCTTATTGCTTCTGATTTTGATCTTTGGGCTTATTTACTATTGGAATCCTCCACCACCCAAAACAATCATGATGGCTTCAGGGTCTGCTGGCGGATCCTATGAGCAGTTAGCATCTAAGTATGTTGAGTATTTCAAAGAACACAACGTTACGATCGAGTTGTTGCCTACAAGCGGTTCCCAGGAAAATATTCAACGCTTATCTGACAGAAAAGATCCCATCCAAGCCGCTTTTGTTCAGGGCGGATCCTTACACAATAAAACAGTTCCTGGCGTAGAGTCGCTCGGTAGCGTTGACTACGAGCCGATTTGGTTTTTCTATAAAGGCGATTTATTCAAAAATGGCCGACTCGATAAAACCAAGGTACCTAAAGCACGAATTGCAGTCGGCCCGGAGGGAAGTGGTACTCACGTGCAGGCCATGAAAATATTGCGTGTAAATCAAATAGAAAATCACCCCTTTTTATTACCCTTACATAATGATGAAGCTGTAGCAGCCCTCAAAAAAGGCGAGGTGGATGTTGTGATCATGGTTGATGGTCTGCGCTCTAAAAATGTTCAGGCCTTACTGAATGATCCCGATGTCAAATTATTTGACTTTCTACGGGCTGCGGCTTACACCAAGAATATTCATTACTTAGAGGAGCTGATGGTTCCTATGGGCGCATTTAACTTGGCGCGCAATTTTCCTCCTGAGGACAGTAGGATGATTTCAACGGTCACGAATTTATTGATTGATGACCGCATGCATCCAGCGATTCA
>DENG01000098.1 GCA_002359975.1 Polynucleobacter sp. UBA2650 | reverse complement strand
TTTGTGATGAAGACCCCCCCGGCAACTATTTTGATTAAGAAGGCAGCCAAAATAGATAAAGGCTCACCACGTCCACATACCGATAAAGTTGGCAAAATTACTCGCGCCCAAGCCGAAGAGATTGCCAAGCTAAAAATGCCTGACCTCACAGCTGCCGATTTAGATGCTGCAGTAAGAACTGTTGCCGGTAGCGCCCGCTCGATGGGCATCACTGTGGAAGGAGTCTAAGCATGTCTAAGTTATCCAAACGCGTGAAAGCGATTCAGTCCAAAGTGGATCGGAACAAATTTTATCCTTTAGACGATGCACTAGTGCTTGTAAAGGAGTGCGCAACTGCAAAGTTTGATGAGTCAATTGATGTTGCAGTTCAGCTTGGTATTGATGCAAAGAAATCAGACCAAGTTGTGCGTGGTGCGGTTGTATTGCCTGCAGGAACCGGTAAGCACGTCCGTGTTGCAGTTTTTGCACAGGGCGAAAAGGCTGAGCAAGCAAAAGCTGCTGGTGCAGAAATTGTTGGCATGGAAGATTTGGCTGAGCAGATTAAAGGCGGCACAATTAATTTTGATATTTTGATTGCATCGCCTGACACAATGAAAATTGTAGGAACTCTGGGTCAAGTATTAGGACCACGGGGTTTGATGCCTAATCCTAAGGTTGGCACTGTAACTCCTGATGTAGTTACAGCGATTAAGAATGCAAAAGCTGGTCAGGTTCAGTTCCGCGTCGACAAAGCAGGAATTGTGCATGCATCAATTGGTCGTCGCTCATTCGAGCCAACAGCCTTGAAAACAAATCTATTGGCATTGCTCGATGCATTAAACAAAGCAAAGCCAAGTGCATCAAAAGGAATTTATTTAAAGAAGATCGCTGTCAGTAGCACTATGGGTGCTGGTGTGCGTATCGATCAAGCTTCACTGCAAGCGGCGTAAGCCGGCAGTAAAAGAACTTTGGGTCGAGCGCCTTGGCGCTCGAACATCAAAGACCGTTGGTGAACAAAGTGCTGTTGGCGGAGTTCTTAATGATTACGAAAGTAATGACCAGCGCAGATGGCGACCCTGTAAGGATATTTCGGGCACACCCCGTGATAGACGAATCAGACGCTGGTGTGTAACCCCGATTGGAAACAATCGGATTATGAAGGAGTTAAACCGTGCCTTTGAATGTAGAAGACAAAAAAGCAATTGTGGCTGATGTCGGCGCTCAATTGGCTGCGGCTCAAACAGTTGTGCTTGCTGAGTATCGCGGTATTCCCGTGGGCCAGCTTACTGCTTTGCGTGCAAGCGCACGTTCGCAAGGTGTGTATCTTCGCGTTTTGAAGAACACGCTAGCGCGACGCGCAGCGCAAGGCACTCCGTTTGAGCAACTTGGTGACTCGATGGTTGGTCCATTGATTTACGGAATTTCTGCTGACCCCGTTGCTCCGGCAAAGGTGCTTCATCAGTTTTCTAAAGGACAAGATCAGCTGGTCATTAAGGCAGGCTTTTATAACGGCAAAGTACTTGATGTTAATGCGGTTAAGGCATTGGCAACTATTCCGTCACGCGATGAATTGCTCTCGATGTTATTGGGAGTAATGAAGGCGCCTGTGTCGGCAATGGCCCGTGTTCTTGGCGCAGTTGCAGAGCAAAAAGCAAGTGGTGCACCAGCAGTTGCTGCTGCACCAGCTGCTCCAGAGCCTGTTGCTGAGCCAGCCCCAGAAGCAAGTGCTACGCCCGAGCAAGACAACCCAACTCCTGCTGCGTAAGTGAGCACAGGATTAATTAATACAGTTTTAGGAGCTAAAAATGGCAATTACCAAAGATGAGATTATTGAAGCAGTAGGCAATATGTCCGTAATGGATTTGAATGACCTCGTGAAGGCATTCGAAGAGAAGTTCGGTGTATCCGCAGCAGCAATGGCTGTTGCTGGTCCTGCTGGCGGTGGCGGTGGCGCAGCTGCTGCAGAAGAAAAGACTGAGTTCACAGTGAACTTGCTCGAAGCTGGCGCTAACAAAGTTGGTGTAATTAAAGCAGTTCGCGAAATCACTGGTCTTGGTTTGAAAGAAGCTAAAGACTTAGTCGATGGCGCACCAAAACCAATCAAAGAGGCTGTAGATAAGAAGACTGCAGAAGAAGCCAAGAAAAAGCTTGAAGACGCAGGCGCTAAAGCTGAAATGAAGTAATTGAGATAAAGAGGGTCTTGGCCCTCTCTCGGTTTGATCCTCAGTGGTCAAACCAGATCTCATATTTACTTTGGTAGGTCTGAAATCTGGTTTGCCTTCTGATACGACTGCAGAAGACAAGTTTGGTCGGGCATAACAAGCAATTGTTTTGCTGTCCGCCAGAGGTTGGTAGAGGCCAACCGCCAAATCTTTGCTCAGTCGCTGCCATCGGAGATGAAATGAACTATAGCTTCACCGAACGCAAGCGCATCCGTAAGAGTTTTGCTAAGCGACCCAATAATCACCAGGTTCCATACCTGCTTACAACCCAGCTAGAGTCCTATGCTAAGTTTTTGCAGGCCGAAAAGCCCGTTACGGCCCGTGCAAATGAAGGACTGCAATCTGCTTTTACATCGATATTCCCGATCGTGTCCAACAATGGATATGCTCGCATGGAGTATGTCTCCTATCAGTTGTCGCCACCTCCATTTGACGTTAAAGAGTGTCAACAGCGCGGTCTGACCTTTCATTCTGCCTTGCGCGCCAAAGTTCGACTGATCATTAACGATCGCGAAGCGCCACAAAAGGTGAAAGAGGTTAAAGAACAAGAAGTGTATATGGGCGAGATTCCGCTCATGACCGATACCGGCTCATTTGTGATTAATGGCACAGAGCGTGTCATCGTGTCACAGCTGCATCGGTCACCCGGCGTATTTTTTGAGCACGACAAAGGCAAGACGCATAGTTCAGGCAAACTTTTGTTCTCGGCACGCATCATTCCTTACCGTGGCTCATGGCTTGATTTTGAGTTTGATCCTAAAGATATTTTGTATTTCCGAGTAGACCGTCGTCGTAAGATGCCGGTCACTATTTTGCTCAAAGCTATTGGTTTAAACAATGAGCAAATTTTGGCTAATTTCTTTAACTTCGATCATTTCACTTTGTCGCAGTCTGGCGCATCCATGGAGTTCGTGCCAGAGCGTTTACGAGGTGAGGTAGCGCGCTTTGACATCCTCGACAAGAATGGTGTTGTCGTTATTCAAAAAGATAAGCGCATTAATGCAAAGCATATTCGTGAGCTTGAAGCTGCAAAAACTAAGATCATCACCGTCCCAGACGATTCTTTAATTGGGCGCGTGATCGCTAAAAATATTGTTGATCCTGATTCAGGCGAGGTATTGGCTAGTGCTAACGACGAGATCACCGAAGATCTGTTGGCCAATCTGCGCGAGAGCGGTATTAAGCAATTTGAAACGATTTATACCAATGATTTAGATTGCGGAGCTTATATTTCACAAACCTTGCGCGTCGATGAGACCGCTGATCAAATGGCTGCCCGTATCGCCATTTATCGCATGATGCGTCCTGGCGAGCCACCTACTGAAGATGCTGTAGAGGCTTTGTTCCAACGTCTGTTTTATAGCGAAGATTCTTATGACCTGTCTCGCGTAGGGCGTATGAAGGTAAATAGCCGTTTGGGGCGCGCCGAAATGGAAGGCCTGATGGTTTTGTCTAATGAAGACATCATGGACACCATTAAGATTTTGGTAGACCTCCGAAATGGCAAAGGCGAGGTTGATGATATTGATCACCTTGGTAATCGACGCGTACGTTGCGTTGGTGAGTTGGCCGAGAACCAGTTCCGTGCCGGTTTATCCCGCGTAGAGCGCGCAGTCAAAGAGCGCTTGGGGCAGGCGGAAACCGAGAACTTGATGCCACACGATTTAATTAATAGCAAGCCGATTTCTTCTGCAATCCGCGAGTTCTTTGGATCATCGCAGTTATCTCAATTTATGGATCAAACAAATCCTTTATCTGAGATTACGCATAAGCGTCGTATTTCTGCATTGGGGCCAGGCGGTTTAACCCGTGAACGCGCAGGCTTTGAAGTGCGTGACGTACATCCTACCCATTACGGACGTGTTTGCCCCATTGAAACCCCCGAGGGACCTAACATTGGCTTGATTAACTCGCTTGCATTGTTTGCGCGCTTGAATGAGCATGGTTTCTTAGAAACACCATACCGCAAGGTTGTCAATGGCAAAGTAACAGATCAAGTGGAATATTTATCTGCAATTGAAGAGGCTAAATACACCATTGCTCAAGCAAACGCGACCATTGATAAGAATGGTAAGTTGGCCGATGAGCTGGTATCTTCGCGTCAAGCGGGCGAGACCATGATGGTTGGGCCAGAGCGCATTGATTACATTGACGTTGCGCCAAGCCAGATTGTTTCTGCAGCGGCATCCCTTGTACCTTTCCTAGAGCACGATGATGCAAATCGTGCTTTGATGGGCGCAAACATGCAACGCCAAGCAGTGCCTTGCTTGCGTCCGGATAAGCCTCTCGTAGGCACCGGCTTGGAGCGTATTGTTGCGGTCGATTCTGGTACGGTAGTAATGGCCACACGTGGCGGTGTTGTCGACTATGTAGATGCGAATCGTATTGTGATTCGTGTAAACGATGATGAAACCGCTGCTGGCGAAGTTGGTGTGGATATTTATAACCTCACCAAGTACACCCGTTCCAATCAGAACACCAATATTAATCAGCGCCCCATCGTTCAGGTGGGAGATCATGTTAAGCGCGGTGACGTTGTTGCAGACGGCGCATCAACTGATCTTGGAGAGTTGGCGCTTGGCCAAAATATGACTGTGGCCTTTATGCCGTGGAATGGTTATAACTTCGAAGACTCGATCTTAATTTCTGAGAAGGTGGTTGCCGACGATCGTTACACCTCGATTCATATTGAGGAGTTATCGGTTGTTGCGCGCGATACTAAATTGGGCTCGGAAGAGATTTCGCGCGATATCTCCAACTTGGCAGAATCCCAACTAGCCCGTCTAGACGAAAGCGGTATTGTGTATATCGGTGCTGAAGTTGAGGCAGGCGATGTATTGGTTGGTAAGGTAACACCTAAAGGTGAAACTACCTTAACCCCAGAAGAGAAATTATTGCGCGCCATCTTCGGTGAAAAGGCATCGGATGTTAAAGATACATCCCTGCGTGTTCCATCTGGAATGAGTGGTACGGTGATTGATGTTCAGGTCTTTACTCGTGAAGGCATTGAGCGCGATGCGCGTGCACAAGCAATTATTGCTGAAGAGTTGCAGCGCTATCGTCTTGATCTTAATGATCAGTTGCGTATTGTTGAGGGAGATGCCTTTGATCGTTTACAAAAGCTCTTGATCAATAAAAC
>DENG01000106.1:2783-4181 GCA_002359975.1 Polynucleobacter sp. UBA2650 | reverse complement strand
CCTTCATAGTCATTCACGGCAACGTAACTGGCAAGCTTTACAAGTTCGAGAAGCTCTTGACCATTAAACATTGGTAAACCTTGGCCTGGATCAAACATAAAGGGTACGCCTGCCTCTACAAATTGGTGACAATGCTCCCACATACCAAGCCGTCCATCAGGCGCTACGATACCGAAGTGTGGACTCGCGGAACCAAGAGTACTAAGGCAGTCTGTAACGCGATTGAGGTGAGAGTGATTCATGGCGCCTGGGTGAAAGGCAGTAATTTGGTTATTGGCCATATCGGTTGTGATCATGGCTTGTGCAGTGAAGGCCTCATCCAGTTTCTTGACATGGGATCGGTTCATTCCAAGATCATCAAGGCGCTGAAGGTAGGGGTCGGCATCTGCCCCAACCGTTGCCATTACCAAAGGCTCACCCCCTAGTAGTTTGAGGTTGTAGCCAATGTTCCCTGCGCAACCACCAAATTCTCGGCGCATGCTAGGTACCAAAAAGGCTACATTCAGAATATGAATCTGATCGGGCAAGATCTGATCTTGAAAACGACCTTCAAAGGTCATGATGGTGTCGTAGGCAATAGAGCCACAAATGATGCTAGCCATAAATACTTTCTGTCATGGATTGGTGGGAGATTGAGTGGGATATGCTACACGCAGGCGATAGCCTGCGGCATTCGAGGGAACTTGAAGGGGGATTGATAGGTTAAATACCTCCCCCGCTGATGCGCCGGTCAATAAAAAATCAGGATGTGTGCTTTGCCAGGTCTTCGGAAGCCACTCTTCAGGAGAGAGCAGTATGCGGACAATGGTTTTCTCATCCGCATCGGTCAAAATGAGTTCGAGTCCAGGAATGGCGATGGGGAGAGCTAAGCGGTTTTGTAACTCGATTTGTAACATCGATTGCGCGGCTGGCAAGCCAGGATCACGGTTGTTTATTTCTGCAATGCCTAGATTGGCCGATATAAAGCGCCATGCTTTGAAATCAGCAATAGCCTTACGATCACATGGAATCCATTCACATAAAAAGTTATCGATCGTTTGAACGGCTTTGAAAGCAGATAACCCGGTTGAGTTAGGACTGCCATCCATGCTTGGGGCAAGCGCATGAAGCATAGGCATTCGCCAGAACGCTGTAGCAAATGGATAAGCGATCAAAAGCACTGCTAGTCCAGCCAATAATTGTTTTTTGATAGAAAGAGGCTTTTTTATGAGGCCCGATTTTGTAACGATATGTTTCAATCCTGAGCCAGATAATTTTTTTGGTTCGTCATGAATCGATCGTGGGGAGCTAAACGCCATATTTTGAGCTTTAGGGCTCAATTTACCGATTAGGCATACCCAACCCTCATCGATACCCCAGACAGAGAGTTGAAGGCTGTTCTGATAGCTTGCAATCACC
>DENG01000106.1:2122-2739 GCA_002359975.1 Polynucleobacter sp. UBA2650 | reverse complement strand
ATCACTACATCAAATACTTGATTGCCAACGGCATTCTCGATATCGTCCGGCAATTGAAATTGAATCCGCGTTTGGTTTTGTTGAGCATTTGTTCTGGCTGATTCAATCGCCTGTGGATCAATGTCTGTACCGAATACTTCCCCAAAACCAAGTTTGTATGCTGCGATCGCTAGGATTCCGGAGCCACAACCATAATCTAAGAGGCTCTGACTGTTTAGTGCAGATTCTTGGCTACATTGCTCCAGCCACTCTAAACAGAGTCGGGTGGTGGGATGGCTACCAGTTCCAAATGCGAGGCCAGGATCAACTGCCAAACAAATGGCATCCGGATCATTAGGCGTTTGGTGCCAGGACGGAACAATCCAGATTCGCTTACCCACGTGGATAGGCTCAAATTGACTTTGAGTTAAACGAACCCAATCCTGATCTGCAATGATGACTTCTTGAGGCTGGTTTACTGAAAACCCAGCTTCCTTGAGTTCGGCAACTAAATCATTAAGGGGTAGATCCAGATCTTTACTAAAGAGAGCTTTGACACACGAAAGATCCCATGCTTGCACCTCTGGTGAAAGGCCGGGTTCTCCGTAGAGGGGATTTTCATCATATCCGCCGGCAGC
>DENG01000106.1:928-2078 GCA_002359975.1 Polynucleobacter sp. UBA2650 | reverse complement strand
TCAGCAATTTCAGCACCTACCGTAAATTGGAGTTCGCGATACGGCATCTAAATTAGAGAATCAAAACAAGTAATTATTTCTTGCCGCGAGTAGCTGACTGCTCCTCAAGACGTTGCTCAAGATAATGAATGCTCGTGCCGCCTTCCACAAATTTTGAGTCGAGCATCAGTTCCC
Organism: Polynucleobacter sp. UBA2650; assembly: GCA_002359975.1. GTDB lineage: Bacteria > Pseudomonadota > Gammaproteobacteria > Burkholderiales > Burkholderiaceae > Polynucleobacter. The sequence goes on along the minus strand of DENG01000106.1, from coordinate 1,904 downwards.
GATGTAGCGGTACATTCGTCTGAATACCATCAATCACCATCTCTGAGAGTGCAATACGCATTCTACGAATAGCTTGTTCTCGAGTCGCCCCATAGGCAATCAATTTCCCAATCATCGAATCGTAGTTAGGTGGCACCATGTAGCCGCTGTAGGCATGAGAATCAACTCGGATTCCAGGGCCGCCTGGCATGTGCCAGGACTGAATCCGCCCTGGGCTTGGCGTGAACTTGAAGGGGTCTTCAGCATTTAAACGACATTCGATAGCATGCCCTCTAAAGATAACATCGCGTTGGCGAAAACTAAGTTTTTGCCCAGCCGCAATCTTAATTTGCTCCTGCACAATATCAATACCCGTAATCATTTCAGTAACTGGATGCTCAACCTGAACGCGCGTGTTCATCTCAATAAAAAAGAACTCGCCGTTTTCATATAAGAACTCAAACGTACCGGCACCCCGATAGGCAATTTTTTTACAAGCGTCAGCACAGCGCTCACCAATCTTAGCAATTAGTTTTCGATCAATACCTGGTGCTGGAGCCTCTTCGATAACCTTTTGGTGGCGACGTTGCATGGAGCAATCACGCTCACCAAGCCAAAGGGCATTGCCGTGTGTATCAGCTAACACTTGGATCTCGACGTGGCGTGGCTTTTCCAAGAACTTTTCCATATAAACCTCTGGATTACCAAAGGCTCGTCCCGCCTCTTCGCGGGTCATATTTACGGCACTTAAAAGAGCTGCCTCGGTATGAACTACGCGCATCCCACGACCACCACCACCACCGGCTGCTTTAATGATGACGGGGTAGCCAACGCGTTTAGCAGTCGCAATAATTTCTTTGGGGTTATCGGTGGGTAATGCCCCTGCCGAACCGGGCACACAGGGAACCCCGGCCTTGATCATGGCATTCTTAGCAGAAACCTTATCGCCCATCAGACGAATGGATTCGGGGCGAGGACCGATAAATGCAAAACCCGA
>DENG01000106.1:0-883 GCA_002359975.1 Polynucleobacter sp. UBA2650 | reverse complement strand
GGCATATTAAGGTAGCTCTGACCTGAGGGGGCTGGCCCGATGCAAACCGCCTCATCGGCAAGCTTTACATATTTAGCCTCTTTATCGGCAGTGGAGTAAACCACCACGGTCTTGATACCAAGCTCACGACAGGCGCGCTGGATGCGTAGGGCAATTTCGCCGCGATTAGCGATGAGGATTTTGTCAAACATGATTTGGGCTTTGGTGTGGATTAGGCGATGATAAAAAGAGGTTGATCAAACTCAACACCTTGACCGTTTTCACATAGAACTTGTTTAACGATGCCCGCTTTCTCAGATTCAATTTCATTAAGGAGCTTCATTGCTTCAATGATGCACAAGGTTTGCCCAACCGTTACGGTGTCGCCTACATTGACAAAAGCAGGTGCCTCGGGGTTTGGTGAGCGATAGAAGGTTCCAACCATCGGCGATTTTTGGGTAAAGCCTTCTGTCGCCACGCTGGGTGCAGTAGCAACAGCGATAGGGGCGGGGGAGGAGGGTTCTAGCGGTATCGGTGCCGCCATGACAACGGTGCTGGGGCTAGAGCCAGCATAAGTACTTGCAGTTGGGCCGCCCCGTGTATTCACAATACGAACTTTATCCTCACCCTCGCTAACTTCTAGCTCTGAAATCCCTGAATCTGAGACTAGATCGATTAATGTCTTTAGTTTTCTTAAGTCCATGTCAAACCTCGTATTGAAGGATGTTTATGTGGAAGATAGTTTGTGTTGAATCGTATTGAGGGCAAGTTCATATCCATGAGCCCCTAAGCCGCAAATAACACCCATGGCTAAATCGGAAAAGTAGGAATGCTTGCGGAACTCTTCGCGCTGATGGATATTGGATAAATGAACCTCAATAAAAGGAATAGCAACACCAGCAAG
>DENG01000016.1:13784-15842 GCA_002359975.1 Polynucleobacter sp. UBA2650 | reverse complement strand
ATTAGCCCTGGCAAACCACCGAAATTTGTCAAAGACTTTATGGCAGATCACTCTTCGATCGATGCGGCGATTAAAGCCTATGTGAAAGAAGTAAAGTCCGGGAAATTCCCCGGACCCGAGCACAGCTTTGCTTCTTAAGTTTTAGTTAAAAAAGCTTTTCATTCGATCAAACCAACCCTCTTGCTGAGGGCTATGTTTCTTTCCACCCGTCTTTAAGGACTCTTCAAAACGCTTCAGCATTTCTTTTTGCTCGTCCGATAACTTAACCGGGGTCTCTAGGACCACATGAACATATAAGTCACCCAGGAGGGATGAACGCAATTGTTTAATACCTTTACTCCGAAGACGGAAGGTCTTGCCAGTTTGAGTTCCCTCAGGAATGCTCAATTCCACTCTGCCGCCTAATGTAGGCACCTCAATCTCACCCCCAAGGGTTGCAGTCGAGAAGGAGATGGGCATTTGCACATGCAAGTCACTACCATCACGCTCAAATACGGAGTGTTCTTTAACATGAACCTCGACATATAAATCACCGGCAGGGCCTCCGTTAACACCAGGCTCTCCATTCCCTACAGAACGAACTCGCATCCCATCATCGATCCCCGCTGGGATTTTGATCTCAAGCGTTTTTTGCTCTTTGGTCTTGCCAGTTCCATGACAACTTTTGCAGGGCTTCGGAATGTATTTTCCAGTCCCTCGGCATTTTGGACAGGTCTGCTGCATCGAGAAAAACCCTTGGGCAATACGCACCTGACCATTGCCATCACAGGTAGGACAAACCTCTACTTTCGAGCCAGGCTCTGCACCTGCTCCGCTACATACTTTGCAGGTACTCCAACTGGGCACTCGAATCTGGGTGGTGTAGCCCTCAGCCGCCTGCTCTAAGGTAATCTCCATGTTGTAGCGCAGATCTGCGCCCTTATAAACCTGGGGCCCAGAACTTCTACCTTGTCCAAAGATGTCACCAAAGATGTCACCAAAGGCATCCGCAAAACCGCCAGCGCCCGCCCCAGCAAAGCCGCCCATACTGGGGTCTACTCCAGCATGACCATACTGATCATATGCGCCACGCTTTTGAGGATCTGACAATGTCTCATAAGCTTCTTTAGCTTCTTTGAAATTTGCCTCAGCCCCTGGATTATCAGGATTACGGTCTGGATGGTATTTCATGGCAAGCTTGCGGTAGGCCTTTTTTAAGTCCTCCTCGCTGGCAGTTTTTCCAACCCCTAATACTTCATAAAAATCTCGTTTACCAGTTGCCACAGCGCACCCTTTTCCTGAAAGATAAAAACGAGAAGTCGGCACAGGGCCGACTCATCGCATTTACTTACTAATTTCTAGAGACTACTTCTTATCGTTTACCTCTTTAAAGTCGGCATCCACTACCTCGGGATCATTGGCTTTTGCCTCACCCGCTGGCTTTGCAGCACCGCCGGGATTCGCTTTCGCCTGCTCCGCAGCATACGCTTTCTCGCCAAGCTTTTGGCTCACTTTTGCTAAAGCCTCGGTCTTTGTTTCCATGGCTGCCTTATCGGTTCCTTTAATAGCTTCCTCTAGCTCCTTTAGGGCCGATTCAATAGCATCCTTCTCACCTGCATCCAAACTGCTACCGTGCTCTTCCAAAGCCTTCTTCGTGGAATGCGCCAGAGCATCTGCAGCATTTCTAGCGGTTACTAACTCGAGTAGCTTACGATCTTCTTCAGCATTTGCTTCGGCATCTTTTACCATGCGCTGAATTTCTTCTTCCGAAAGACCAGAGTTTGCTTTAATCGTGATCTTATTCTCTTTACCCGAGGCTTTATCTTTAGCCGTCACATGCAAAATACCATTGGCATCGATATCAAAGGTCACCTCAATCTGTGGCAATCCACGGGCTGATGGAGGAATTCCTTCCAAATTGAACTCACCCAGCATCTTATTGGCACTCGCCATCTCGCGCTCCCCTTGGAAGCACTTAATGGTTACGGCAGGCTGATTATCTTCTGCAGTTGAGAATACTTGCGAGTGCTTGGTTGGAATCGTCGTGTTTTTCTGAATCATCTTGGTCATGACGCCACC
>DENG01000016.1:3135-13743 GCA_002359975.1 Polynucleobacter sp. UBA2650 | reverse complement strand
CCGGCCAATACAGAACCCTGAATTGCAGCACCGACAGCAACTGCTTCATCAGGATTGACATCTTTACGAGGCTCTTTACCAAAGATCGCCTTCACTTGTTCTTGAACTTTTGGCATGCGGGTTTGGCCGCCCACCAAAATGACATCGTCAATATCGGATGAGGATACGCCGGCATCTTTCATGGCAACTTGGCATGGGCCCATCGTGCGAGTGATTAACTCTTCGACCAAGGACTCCAACTTAGAACGGGTTAGTTTTAAGTTGAGATGCTTAGGACCGCTTGCATCTGCGGTTACATAAGGCAGGTTAATTTCTGTTTGCTGGGAAGATGAAAGCTCAATCTTGGCCTTCTCCGCTGCATCTTTTAAACGCTGTAAAGCTAATACGTCTTTGCTGAGATCAACCCCTTGTTCTTTCTTGAACTCGGCAATAATCCAGTCAATAATGCGCTGGTCAAAATCTTCACCGCCCAAAAAGGTGTCACCGTTAGTGGACAACACCTCAAACTGTTTTTCCCCGTCGACATTGGCGATCTCAATAATGGAAACGTCAAAGGTACCACCACCGAGGTCATAAACTGCAATTTTGCGATCGACCTTATCTTGCTTATCCAGGCCAAACGCCAAAGCCGCAGCAGTAGGTTCGTTAATGATTCGCTTGACATCTAAGCCTGCAATGCGTCCGGCATCTTTGGTAGCTTGACGCTGACTGTCATTGAAATAAGCGGGTACCGTAATGACCGCTTCGGTAACCTCTTCGCCAAGATAATCCTCAGCGGTCTTTTTCATCTTACGTAATACTTCAGCTGATACCTGCTGGGGTGCAATTTTCTTATCACGTACCGATACCCAAGCATCGCCATTATCAGCAGAAATAATGCTGTAAGGCATCAGACCGATATCTTTTTGGACTTCAGCATCGGTAAATTTACGGCCAATTAAACGCTTGACCGCGTACACCGTATTCTTAGGGTTGGTAACCGACTGGCGCTTTGCAGGAGCCCCAACCAATACTTCTCCATCCTCCATATACGCAATGATGGAGGGGGTTGTTCTAGTGCCCTCGGCGTTTTCAATCACCTTCGGTGCATTGTTTTCAATAACGGAAACGCAGGAGTTAGTTGTTCCTAAGTCAATTCCAATAATCTTTCCCATAATGGCTCCAAAATAAATAAATTAGTACTGCCCAATAATTCATAGATGGGGGCTATTTCATGGATTTCAAGGGGGCTAAGCCCTTGAATTTACTAAATTCTTTAATTATTTTGCTTGGCTAACCGTTACCAAGGCAGGTCGCAAGACCCGATCGGCAATCAAAAAGCCTCTTTGGAGAACCGAAACCACTGTATTCGCATCCTGCTCCGATGGAACCATAGAAATGGCCTGATGTTGGTGGGGATCAAATTTAGAACCAGGGGCTGGATTAATCTCAATCAAGCGCCCTTTCTCAAAGGCAGAAATTAATTGTTTCAGCGTAATCTCTAGCCCCTCTTTAAATGCCTTAGCATCACCCGCTTCGGTGGCAAGAGCCGCATATAAGCTATCGCTCACTGGAATTAAATGCTCAGCAAAACCTTCAATCGCAAACTTATGTGCTTTTGCAATATCTTCCATTGCGCGCCGCCGGATGTTCTCGCCCTCGGCCTTGGCTCGTAGAAAGCTGTCCTGCATCTCAGTCAGTTTTTGAGTAGCCTGCGCCAGTTGCTCCTCAATGCTTAGATTGAGTTCGCCACCTTCACCTGCAGCAGTCTCTTGATTGGCTAAATTTTCTGTATGGAGTTCTTGCTCAGATTTGTTTTCATTCATAACGGTACCTTATCTACTAAACCATAGTTGGGGGCAATACCCGCCAATTTCAAGAGGCTTGGTCGCCAGCGGCAATCTTTGCAGAGACCTCTTGAGCACGACGCTCCCGCACAGCCAAGTCTGCTGCTGAATCTGGAACGCTCGGCCACCCTTGCATATGGGCTTGGGCAATCTGTTCCAAGGCAGAAATAAATGCAGGATCATCATTTAAGCAGGGAATATATCGATAATCACCACCACCATGCTCATGGAATATCTCTTGCCCCTCCATCGCAATCTCTTCGAGAGTTTCTAAGCAGTCCGCTGGGAAGCCGGGACACACAATATCAATATGTGGGCAAGAATCCTTACCCAAGCCCTCAAGCGTAAGCGCAGTGTATGGCTTTAACCACTCGGCCCGACCAAAACGTGACTGAAAGGTGACGTGGTATTGATTTGGCTCCAACCCCAGAGCCTCTCCTAATAGACGACCTGTTTTTAAACATTCGCAATGGTAGGGATCGCCTTGCATCAAATTACGCTTGGGCAGACCATGAAAGGACATCACCAACTTCGCGCCCTTCGCAAAATCGGGTCGACCATTTTGGGTCCAATACTCCTCAATTTTCTGGCGCAAGGCATCAATATAGGCAGGGCTATCGTGGTAGTGCTTGACCAAACGTAATTCGGGTTGATTGCGCCACCGTTTTAAAACGTCAAAAACTTCATCAAAGCTCGAGGCACTGGTAGTTGCAGAGTATTGCGGATAAAGAGGCAATAAGAGAAGATGTTCAACATTCTCTTGCCGAAAACGCTCCAGCACCTCTGCAATCGAGGGCTTGCCATAGCGCATCGCCAGATCAACAATCACACTAGGGTTGCTGGTACTAAAGCGTGCCTGTAATCCAAGAGCTTGGGCATTGGAGTAAACCAACAAAGGAGACCCTTCCTGCATCCAAATCGAGGCATATTTTTTGGCCGAAGCGCCACTGCGAATTGGCAAAATGATTCCGTGCAAAATCAACCACCAGACCAAGCGTGGGATTTCAACAACACGGGGGTCTGATAAAAATTGCTTGAGATAGGTTCGCACTGCCGAACGAGTCGGTGCTTCTGGTGTGCCCAGATTGATTACCAAAATACCAGTACGAGCAGAACGAAGATGAGGGCTGGTGTTCAAATGAAATCCAAACTAAATAATTAAGTAGTACTCAGGGCGCCACTTAAAAGCTTTGAAGTAATGTCCACAATCGGAATCACGCGATCATACGCCATCCTTGTCGGGCCAATAACCCCTAAGGTGCCCACTATTTTGCCATCGACGCTATAGGGTGCGCTGATCACTGCTAAATCCTCATAAGGTAATAGCTCACTCTCACCGCCAATAAATATCTGAATTCCATCAGCGTGGCTAGAGATGTCAAGTAATTGCATCAGAACTGATTTCTGCTCAAGCATGTCAAACATCTTGCGCAATTTACTTAAGTTAGAGCTAAGCTCACCCACATCCAATAAATGCCTCTCCCCAGAGATCACCATATCAGGATGCGTTAATCTAGAATCTGCAACCCCATTCTCAAGCGCCAAGGTCATTAAACCCGCAATATCTCCTCGCAAGTGATCAAGCTCGGCACGCAATCGAGCGCTGACATCTGAAAAACTCTTTCCAGAAAAATGGGCATTGATATAGTTACTTGCCTCGACCAACTGACTTGGGGTGTAATCCTGGGTGGTCGGCAAAATACGATTTTGCACATCCCCTTGAGGGGTAACCAAGATCAGTAAAATTTTTCCCTCGCCCAAACGCAAGAACTCAATGTGTTTAAAAATCTGGGAGCGCTTGGGAGTCATGACAACGCCTGCAAAATGGGTCAGGCTCGATAAAAGTTGCGCTGCTGAATTAATGACCTTCTGAGGGGAGTCTGGATACAAAGAACGCTCGACCTCTCTCGATGCTAATTCCTCCAAAGGCCTAATGGTCAACATCGTATCGACAAACAAGCGATACCCGCGGGGGGTGGGGATACGGCCAGCAGAGGTATGCGGGCTCGTTACAAAACCCATCTCCTCAAGGTCGGCCATGACATTGCGGATGGTAGCGGCAGATAAATCAAGGCCAGAGAACCGGGATAGGGTTCTGGAGCCCACCGGCTGTCCTTCCTCGATGTATCTCTCGATGAGGGTTTTCAGCAGAAGTTTGGAGCGATCATCCATGATTGGAGTAATTTTATGCCTATGGTTTAATCGTTGTATGTTAAGCCCTTCAAGCCAGCCCTTACAGAAGAAATTTAGACGCGTTACCTTAGTTGGTAAGCATCAGGCCGATGGTATTGGCCAGCATCTACAGGAATTAGCTAATATCCTTATCCAACAAGGCTGTGAGCTGAGTATTGAGTCTGAAACGGCGGCTCATCTACAGCTCAAAGGTAGCAAAACCCTGCGTCTGTCTGACTTTAGAGATTCCACCGATTTGGCGGTCATTTTGGGTGGTGATGGGACTATGCTGGGTATTGGGCGCCAAATTGCAGGAAGCGATGTTCCTCTGCTTGGCATCAATATGGGGCGCCTTGGCTATATGACCGATATCCCTTTTGAAGATGCAAAAACGGTCCTCCCTGAAATCCTCCAAGGGCACTATGAGATCGACTCTCGCTCGCTCTTAGAGGCTGCCGTCTCTCGAAATGGCAAAGAAATCCATCGTGGATTAGCCCTAAATGATGTTGTGGTAAATCGTTCCGGCCTGTCTGGAATGGTTGAACTTAAAGTCCATGTCAATCAGTCGTTTATGTATAACCAACGCTCCGATGGCTTAATTGTTTCGACACCGACTGGCTCAACCGCCTACGCCCTGTCTGCTGGCGGCCCAATTTTGCATCCTAGGGTTCCGGGTATCGTTTTGGTTCCCATTGCACCTCATGCCCTATCCAATCGCCCCATTGTCCTCGCTCAAGAATCCATTATTGCGATCGAGGTGGTTGGCGGTCGTGAAGTGATTGTCAACTTTGACATGCAATCGCTTACTAAATTACAAATTGGCGACCGTGTTGAAGTGCGGCTCTCCGAAAAATCTATTTCTCTCCTACATCCTTTGGGTCATAGTGACTACCAAACCTTACGAGAAAAATTGCATTGGAACGAATATCCTTCTACGTTTTAATCTGGGTAGATAGACATGCTTCAATCATTAGCTTTACGTGATTTTGTAATCGTCGACCAACTTGAGCTCGACTTTGTAGAGGGCTTTAGTGTTTTAACGGGTGAAACGGGTGCGGGTAAATCGATTCTGCTAGATGCGCTTGGATTGGCACTCGGTGAGCGGGCAGACAGCAGCCAGATCCGTGAGGGCTGTCAGCGCGCAGAAATTACAGCTATTTTTAGGATAGACAAAAGACTAGAAACAGAAATGAATACGTGGTTAGGCGCGCATGACCTACCTCTTGAGGATGGGGGTAAAAGCCTGATCCTAAAACGAAGTATTGACAACACAGGCCGTAGTCGGTCTTTTATTAATGGCAGTAGCGCCTCTTTAAATCAACTCCGTGAGGCTGGCGACCGTCTGGTCGATATCCATGGGCAACATGCGCACCAGCTTCTTCTAAAAACAGGTGCGCAACGGGAGTTACTAGATCGCCATGCTGGACTGGATGATCTAATAACCCAAGTTTCTGAATCATTCAAGGCTATGAGTGCCACTCAGAAAAAGCTAGAGCAAGCAGAATCTGCGGGCGCAGATATACAACGAGAACGAGAGCGTTTGGAATGGCAACTCGAGGAACTCAATGATATTGCCCCGCAAGCTAATGAGTGGGCCGAAATCAAAAATGATCACTCACGCTTAGCTAATGCAGCGAAGATTATTCAGGGAAGCCAGGCAACAATTGATCTTCTCAGTGAATCAGACCACTCCATTGAGTCGCAACTGAATCAAGCCAAACAAGAAATAGATGCTCTCGCAGAGCATGACCCTGCCCTGCATCAAGTAGCAGAAAGTTTAAACGTTGCCCAGATTCAATTGGATGAAGCTCTCCATAGTCTCAATCGTTATTTGCAAAAAATGGATTTGGATCCAGATCGACTTGCGGAAGTGGATGCGCGAATGCAAGTACTTCATACGGCAGCACGTAAATATAAAGTAAATCCAGACGATTTAGCCCAACTTTGGATCGATACGCAAGAAAAATTAGACGCATTGACTGCTGCGCAAAATATAGAAGTACTACGTCAGCAATTTCAAGATCAAGAAGCCAAGTTCATAAAGCTTGCGAAAGAGCTCTCGCAAAAACGTCAGAAGGCGGCTCAACAGCTTAGCAAAGAGATTAGCACTGCCATGCAAACGCTGGCTATGTCTGGAGGTCAACTACAGATTATGTTAAGCCCATCTGAGCCGAGTGCCAAAGGCATTGACCATGTGGAGTACTTAATTGCAGCGCATGCTGGAAGCACTCCCCGCCCCCTAGCAAAAGTAGCCTCTGGCGGTGAACTGGCGCGCATTAGCCTAGCGATCAGTGTCATTACCAGCCAGGCAAGCTTTACCCCTACTCTTATTTTTGATGAGGTCGATTCTGGAATTGGTGGTGCAGTGGCACAGACCGTTGGTGAGCTACTCAAGCAGCTAGGTCAATCTCACCAAATATTGTGCGTAACCCATCTGGCACAAGTTGCCGCTCAGGGCAATCATCACTTTAAAGTCGCAAAAACACAAATGAGTGGAAAAACTAGTTCTGACGTAAGTTCTTTAGGACGGCAAGAACGAATTGAAGAAATCGCCAGAATGTTGGGCGGTACCACCATTACGGATACCACTCGTCGTCACGCTCGAGAACTTCTTGGTCAGTCTTAAGTTGTTCACTTAGGGGCGTGATGGCGCACCAAAGACTTGATTCCAGAGAGTACTAACGTAGGTTCTGGCGTTTGCAAATTCAGGGTGTTGGTCAATATCAATGCGCGTTTTTTCTGCGCCATCCAAACGTAAGCGGTGTTGCTGCGCCCTAAATATTCGATAGGCATTGGCAATTTCTAAGGCCTGTACATCAGTAATGAGTTCATGCTCTGCAGCAATTCGGAGTAATGCAATATTCCCTAAATTACCTAGTAAAGCAGGAAATTGCTTCGCATAGGCCAAAACAAAAAATTGCACCATAAACTCAATATCAACCATTCCCCCAGGGTCATGCTTTAGATCAAAGTCTGAGGATGCATTTGGATGGCCCGCATGGACCTTGTGACGCATCTCAATAATCTCATTTTTGAGTTCATTCGTTTTACGTTCCTGCGATAGAACCTCCTTACGGATCTCCTCAAAGCGCTTGCCAACATCGGGGTTGCCTGCTGCAAAGCGTGCCCGTGAGATCGCCTGATGCTCCCAAACCCATGCCGCATTATCACCTTCGCGCAACTGATATCGTCTAAACGAATCTAGACTGGTCACCAAAAATCCTGCTGCGCCATTCGGACGTAAGCGTGTATCAATCTCAAATAAAGTGCCTGCTGCTGTTAAGGTTGTTAGCCAATTAATCATTCGTTTGCCCAAGATTGAAAAAACCTCTTGAGCTGATTGGTCACTCGCTGGGGCATCGTATAAAAATACGAGATCCAGATCGGATGCATACCCTAACTCCTTGCCACCCAATTTGCCGTAGGCGATGACTGCAAACTGCGGTAATTTCTTGGCATCCACAGAAAACTTTTGGGCAACAGTTGGCCAAACACGTTCATAGGTAACCTGCAAAATTAGATCGGCTAGAGCGGAGAGTCGATCACTTACTCGCTCGACACTTAAACCCTCTGGGGCGCCAATCCCCAAATCTGCTAAGAGAATTAAGAAGGTCTCGGTGTGGTGTGTAATACGTAAAATATCCATTGCATGATCAGGGCTTGCATGATCATCAAGAGCGTCATCTAGGCGCATATCCAAATCGATCTTGACCTTTTTCCAATAACTATCTGGATCGTGGATTAGCTCTGACTGAGCGCTAGCGGATAAAAGGTCATCCAATAAGTGAGGGTGTCTAGCGAGATACTGAGCCGCCCATTGAGAGGAGCTCAAGAGTAAAAGCACCTTTTGTAATGCATTGGAATACTCTGCCAAAATAGATAAATAAGCACCGCGCCTAGAAATTGCTTCGAGCAAGTCAAAGAAACGTAATAGGGTTTGATCTGCGTCACCGACATTTGAGACAGTGATATCTGTTGCAGCTTTTTTAAGCAAACCTCGGATCACCAAACGACTTTTTTCTGGTAAAGCCTTTACGCGAGAGCTATCCTGCCAACTTTGCCAACGNNGAGAATGCTTTCTCAAAGTAACGTGCCACTCGATTCTGGTGATCGTTGAACTCTTGTAAAAATGCCTCGAGCGTAATGACTTGATCTGGTCCGGCCATAGCCTGGGCAAGCTGTAAACGCGCTTCATCACTTTCTGGAAAATAATGGGTTTGCTGATCTTCCCAAATCTGTATTCGATGCTCTAGGCGTCGTAAGAATACGTAAGCCCCCTTTAAGTCATGAATTTCTTCAGGACTCATCAGTTGATTGGCTTCTAATAGATCTAACACCTCTAAGGTTGGGCGAATCCGTAAACGAGGATCTGTGCCGCCACGCATGAGTTGAAACATTTGTGCCAGAAATTCAATTTCACGAATTCCGCCTCGGCCTAATTTAATATCCCGCGATCGGCCACTACGGTTGCTACTTCGCTTCTCTGCTTCACGCTGAATTTGTGCATGTAACTCACGAATCGCTGCAATCACCCCATAGTCCAAATGACGACGATAGACAAATGGACGAATAATTTGCTCTAGACCCTTTTCACACCGAGCGTGATCGGGGTGATCTTTTAGGGGATAAATCATGCGACCTTTGATCCAAGCGTAGCGCTCCCACTCTCGACCTTGAACAAAGAGATATTCTTCGAGCATTTCTAAACTACAAACCAATGGGCCAGAATCTCCATTGGGCCTTAGTCGCATATCGACCCGAAAAACAAAACCATTGACATCGTGTTCAGAAATAATTCTGATAAGGCGACGCCCGAGTTTTGTAAACCACTCGTGGTTCGAGATCGAGCTAGAGCCACCTCGGGTATCGCCCTCTTCTTCATACAAAAAGATTAGGTCAATATCGGATGAAAGATTGAGTTCCTTTCCCCCCAACTTACCCATGCCCACAATCATGAGCGGCAACTCGTAGTCAGCTAAACGAGCCCATGGCAAGCCAAATCGGCTATTAAGATCTCGGCGAATATAAGCTACCGTCAATGCCAAACTCTGCTGGGCAAAGTAACTCAGGGCATGCGTAACCTCATCAAGAGTAGCTAAGCCATTAAGGTCTCGATACGCAATCCATAGCATTAAGCGCTGGCGGGCAAGGCGTAACTCGCTCATTAAGGCAGACTCTTCAAGACCCTCTTGACCCAAGGACTGCCGCAAGGATAGAAGCAATCCGTCTATCTGCTTAGGCTCAATGGGGGTATGAAGTCTCTCCTCAAGCCAGCCTCGCCATTGCTGCTGTGCACCTAGCCAACGGCTGGCAAATAAGGAGTGGTTCTCTAGAAAAGTAAGAGCAGTTTGGGTATTGGCCATATCTAATCTTAATCTTTACTAGCCCAATTGAATTCGGGTGTCGGATAATAGGGATTGATGACCGAGAAAAAGTACCCACTTCGCCTAAAAGACCTCCTTAGGTTACGGCCCACCACCAGTTCTTGGGCTCAATGGTCTCGACGCCTATTGATACTTGGCCTAATTATTGTGAGCCTTGGGGTCATTGGGCATCTATTGATTCGTTTTGTCGTCTGGCCTCAGATAGAAACCTCAAAGCCTGCTATTGAAAAATTACTCTCGGAGCGAATTGGGGTGTCGGTCAAGATTGACCACCTGCATGTACATTGGGAAGGAATTCGGCCCGTATTTGACATGACCGGCCTTGAGTTCATTCCTAACCCAAACCAACAAACAGCACTCATCCCCAATAGCCCTGGGCTCAAGATTCGGGAGATTCGGGGGGAATTAAGCTGGTCGTCTGTTTATCACCTTAAACCCCATTTCAACAAACTGCAGGCTAGCGATGCAATCATTCAAGTGGTTCGCGATAAACAAGAGCGCTTATTTGTTGCGGGCATCTTGGCTGGCACTGGGGCCGATGATCTCGATACCCAAAACTGGCTGTTTTCACAAAATAATCTTGAACTCAATAATGCGACTATTTTGTGGAAAGACTTTTCTAAATCGAAATCCGATGTAGCAGATCTGCGTATTGAAACCTTAGCCCTTCGCAGTGGAATTCGTACTCACGAACTCAATATCGGCCTCTTTAGTCCATGGCACCAAGGGAAACTGAGCCTTTCAGGAAAATTTGTACACCGTATCGGTGGTGAGCCTGGAAATTGGCGCGATTGGATTGGTGATTTTCAATGGGATGTGCAATCACTTGATATTGGCCAATTAACCCGTGATTTTGAAATCCCCTTTAAACAACTAAGCGGGGTCTTACGCTCTTCCGGAGCTCTCTCTCTTTCTAAAGGACTACCAGATGGCGGTCAGTTCGCTCTGTCGATTGATCGTCCCATATTTCAACAATCAAAAAGTAATCAAGCGATTGAATTTGCCCAGCTAGAGTTAGATGCCAAACAATTTACCTCTGGTAAATTTGTTTCATTAGGCATTCAACGATTTACATGGCGCGAGAAGAACCAAGGCTCCAACACAGCCCCTGAAAGTCTGGCGCCCATGACATTTTCTTGGCAAGTTCCGAAGAAAAATACGGAGATCGAAAAGTTCTCTTTTTCTTCCTCCAAAATTGGCTTACAAAACCTTAGTCTCTTTGCCTT
>DENG01000016.1:0-3051 GCA_002359975.1 Polynucleobacter sp. UBA2650 | reverse complement strand
TCCATTACCTGGTCTGAAAACAAATCAACTATTCCGCTTGTTGGTGGCCTAATCAGTGGGCAAGGGCCTAAATTTGACGTCTCCGGAAAACTTAATAATGTCTCCGTTAAGCGCTATCAAGATATTGTTCCTGGAATCACAAACCTTACTGGGAAAATTCTGGCTAATCAAGATCAGGGCAATATCGATCTGAACTCTAAAAATCTCCAATTAGTAATTGATGGGTTTTTGGCTGACCCAAAAATGAACTTTGATACCGCTAAAGGAAAAATAAATTGGTCTCTAAAAAATAAGCAATGGCTAATTGGGCTCGATGATCTTGCAGTTGCTAATAAAGATCTTGCTCTAAATGCAAAAGGTAGCTACCTAATTGGTAAAGATAAGAATCCTGACAGCATGGACCTTGCCATTCAATTTGATCGTGCTGAAATTCAAACCATTTTTCGCTACTTACCTTCTGAAATGTCCAAGGATGCTCGTAGCTATATTGAAAAGGCGGTCGTTGGTGGTCAAATCAAAAATGGTAGTCTGAAAATAAAGGGGGACCCCAATAAGGCTCCATTCGAGACTCCCAACTCAGGTGAACTAACTCTAACGCTACCAATTACCAAAGTAGTTTATCGCCCTGCACCCCTATTTCCTGCAAATAAAGGGGCTTGGCCAGAATTTACTGATCTCGAAGGTCAAATCACCATGCAGCAGGCTAAACTTGCTGCGAACATCCAGAGTGCTCGCTACAAGGGATTGCAAATACAAAATCTCAATGCTGAAATTGCAAACATCGCAAGCAAGCAAGCAAACGTTCAGTTAAAGGCTGTAGTTAATGGTCCCATTGATGACATGATGGACTATCTCAGAACAACTCCCGTTCTTTTACAAAGGCCGACTCTTGCAAATCAGTTGAAAATATCGGGTCTCGGTAAATTGGATTTGGGATTTACCTTACCGCTCCAAAATACCGATGACCTCAAATTAAATGCTGCGCTTTATCTAAATAACAATACAGTTCAATGGTCTGATCTAGCGCCATTTAATAAAGTACAGGGAACTGTTCGCTTAACAGAAGATCTACCTCAATTTGAGCAGATCAGCGCTGAGTTTTTTGGTGGCACCGTTAGCTTAAAACAAAATGCTGTGTCTCAAAATAAAAAGGATTTGTACGACCTAAGCGGCAAGGTCGATCTTGCGCGGCTCAGAGATCACTTCTCGGATAAGGTGGGTGCCCAATCACGACAATTACTAAATGCTCTAAATGGCAATATTGGTTTTAAAGGAAGTTTAGCTTTAAGTAATAAGCTAACGGAGTTAAACCTGGATCTTGATCTTAATCCACTAGGGTCTAATTTGCCTCAGCCGCTTGATAAAAAAACGGGCAGTAATCTTAAGGGGCAGTTTAAATATCAATCTGTACTGAATGAAAGTACATCAAAGCGGACCTCGCAATGGTCTAGTCAGTTAGGAAAAAATATTAGTCTTGAAGGCCGAATCAATGCACAAGGTGTGATGAGTCAGGGTATTGGTATAGGTGCCACACCTCTTGTTCCTGACTCAGGAATTGGAATTAACTTGCAAGCTAATGATATCAATATCGATGACTGGCATAGTCTGCTTTACCCAAAGGCCCTGAGTAATAAAGCTCCTGTGCAAAAATCTACTCAAGAGATTGTGAAAGGTAGCTCGAGTCCTGATGGGGATGGCCTCAATGTATTGAATGCGCGCGTTCGAAATGCTGTCGCTCTGAATCGGCAATGGCCCAATCTCGCCCTCAATGCAAAACTAGTAAATGGTAGCTGGCTGATCCAAGCTAAATCCCCCCTCCTTGAGGGGCAAGTTCAGTATGTAGAGCGCCCAGGATTTGATCTCGTTAAAGGTAAATTAGTCCGCTTAAATGTTCCAGAGTCAACCCCTCGGGCAATTAGTGTGGCTGGGGATCCTAAGGCTAAAGCTGTCGCTAAAACTGTTCCCCTCAACTCTATTCCTGAACTAGATCTTACGATTGACCAGTTATCAATCAACCAATATAAGCCCGGTGGCATTGTGATCAAGACCCAAAATAGTCCCAATAAAATCACTATTCAAAACTTGGTCGTCACCAATGCAGAGGCAAGCACGAAGGTCTCGGGAGAGTGGTCTGTGGATACCCAGGGTAACAATGAACGTATTTTGCTAGACGTGAGTTCAGAGATTAAAGATCTTGGTGGAGTGATTGCACACTGGGGTAGTCCAAAAGCGGTGGAAGGTGGCAAAGGAATTGTTACTGCGCAACTGGATTGGAGTGGTCCTCCGTATGACCCTGCCTATGAAACCCTTAGTGGAAAGATTGCAATTAAGCTTGAAAACGGGCGATTGCTCCAGGTCGACTCTGGGATTGCCAAAGTCATCGGTGTATTTAGCCTGCAAAGTCTCCTAAAATTTGCAAGCTTTGATATTCAGGGAAGTCTCGGAAATGTTGTGACCGCAGGTACCGGCTTTAATACACTCTCCGGTGACTTTATCATTCGTAATGGTGTTGCAAGAACCCAAAACTTTACAATGCAATTAAACCAAGCACGTGTTGCGACAAGCGGCTTAGTAAACATCCCCAAACAAATACAAGATTTACGTATTACGATATTTCCAACGATTGATGCGACCGCCGGTGCTCTGGCACTTTTTGCTGTCAACCCCATCATTGGAGCAAGTGCTTTAATTAGTCAATACCTGATTAGCAACCAGCTAAATCGCAACCTGCAATCGGATTATCTTGTTCAGGGCAGCTGGGATAAGCCAGATGTCATTCCACTGGATCAAAATGGACAACCCTTNNGCTCCAAGCGTTTCTCCTCAGAACTGAGAAATTTGTGATTCAGTATTAGTATTGAGCTATATGCCTCGATCTCTTAGCGTTGCCGCCATCCAAATGATCTCTTCTGCCTCTTTAGAGGGGAACCTAGAGACGGCCCGACGTCTTGTTGGCGAGGCGGCTAAAGCGGGGGCTAAGGTCATCACGCTACCCGAGTATTTTTGCCTAATGGGTCTTAACGACACCGATAAGGTGAAAGTTCGGGAGGC
>DENG01000108.1:1927-12556 GCA_002359975.1 Polynucleobacter sp. UBA2650 | reverse complement strand
TTTATTCAGACGGACGTTGCTGTAAACCCTGGTAATTCAGGGGGGCCTCTTCTTAATACTGCCGGTCAGGTAATTGGGATTAACTCTCAAATCTTTAGTCGCTCGGGTGGATATATGGGAATCTCATTTGCGATCCCCATCGATGAGGCCATGCGCGTTGCTGATCAGCTTCGCACTACAGGACGTTTAGTGCGCGGTCGAATTGGCGTGGCGATTGGCGAAATCAATAAAGAGGTTGCCGAGAGTCTTGGTTTAGGAAAACCTCGTGGCGCATTTGTTCGTAATGCTGAGCCAGGTGCGCCAGCTGCACAGGGTGGTATTGAGGCCGGTGATGTGATTCTGAGCTTCAATGGTAAAGACATTACTAAATCTACTGATTTACCCCGTATTGTTGGCGATACTAAGCCAGGCACTAGTGCTACTGTCAAAGTTTGGCGTAAGGGTACAACCCGTGATCTAACGGTTGTTGTAGCCGATGCCGAACCCGATAAGGCGGTTGCTAAGAAAGTGGAGACCCCAAGTCCACAAGCTGGTACTGCAAACAAGTCCCTAGGTATCAGTGTTTCTGATGTCTCGGATGCAAAGAAGAAAGATCTTGGTAGCAGGGGTGGGGTGGAAATTACCAATGTTGGTGAGGGCGCAGCCGGTCGAGCAGGCTTACGAGTTGGTGATGTCATCGTGCGGATTGGCGATACTGATATTACTGGCGTAAAACAGTTTGAGTCCGCAGTAAAGGCGATGGATCCTAATAAATCAGTTCCAGTCTTTGTTCGACGGGGGGATGGCACGATTGTGGTCCCAATTCGACCAGCTCAAAAATAAGCGCATAGTTTTAGGTTCAAAAAGGGTGTTGAAAGACACCCTTTTTTCATGGGTGCAGGGGTAATATCCCCTGCAGATAAGGAAAATAAGCCCTTTTCCCTATCCCATTACAATGGAGGAAAGACATCTTATTGCAGCGCATCATTGTGTTGCGTTGCGACAAGGCGTTTTGTACAACACCTATAGAACAGCCAATGGATCACATCCGCAATTTCTCCATCATCGCCCATATTGATCATGGCAAATCAACCTTGGCGGACCGAATTATTCAGTTATGCGGGGGCTTATCCGATCGGGAGATGGGTGAGCAAGTCCTTGATTCCATGGATATTGAGCGCGAGCGGGGGATTACGATCAAAGCCCAAACTGCAGCCCTATCTTATAAAGCCAAAGACGGCAAGACCTACAACCTTAATTTGATCGACACCCCAGGGCATGTGGATTTCTCTTATGAGGTTAGCCGTTCTTTATCGGCCTGTGAGGGCGCATTACTAGTGGTTGACGCCAGTCAGGGTGTTGAGGCCCAAACTGTCGCAAATTGCTATACCGCCACCGAGCTTGGAGTAGAGGTTATTCCTATTCTCAACAAAATTGATCTGCCATCAGCAGACCCAGAGTCGGCCAAGAAAGAAATTGAGGATGTTATTGGTATTGATGCGAGTGATGCGGTAACGTGTTCAGCAAAAACAGGTTTAGGTGTTGCTGATGTTTTAGAAGAGATGATTCGGCGTGTACCGCCTCCAAAAGGCGATGTTACTAAACCATTGCAAGCTTTAATTATTGATTCTTGGTTTGATAATTATGTGGGTGTTGTGATGTTGGTTCGGGTAATGAACGGCACTCTCAAACCAAAAGACAAAATTTTGTTAATGGCAACCGGCTCTACCCATTTAGTCGAGCAAGTAGGTGTTTTTACACCGAAGTCATTAACTCGCAGTGAGCTTTCTGCTGGGCAGGTGGGCTTTATTATCTCCGGCATTAAAGAACTTAAAGCTGCAAAAGTTGGTGATACTGTGACGCATGCCACTGGTCAACAAGGCAAGACTCCCGCAGCAGAGCCTCTTCCTGGATTTAAAGAAGTTAAACCTCAGGTGTTTGCAGGGCTTTATCCTGTCGAGGCGAATCAATATGACGCTCTGCGCGAATCTCTTGAGAAACTCAAACTCAATGACGCTTCTTTGCAATACGACCCCGAGGTCTCCCAAGCTCTAGGCTTTGGATTTCGGTGTGGATTTTTGGGGCTTCTGCATATGGAGATCGTGCAAGAGCGCCTAGAGCGTCAGTTTGACATGAGTTTAATTACTACTGCACCAACTGTGGTGTACGAAGTCTTGCAGCGCGATGGCACAACAATCGTGGTTGATAACCCATCCAAGATGCCCGATCCCAGCAAGATTGAAACTATCTTAGAGCCTATTGTGACCGTTAATCTCTACATGCCACAAGAGTATGTTGGTTCGGTGATTACTTTGTGTACTGGCAAGCGTGGAGTTCAAACTAATATGACCTATTTGGGTCGTCAAGTACAGCTCACCTACGAGTTACCAATGGCTGAAATTGTGTTGGATTTCTTTGATCGCCTGAAATCGGTCTCCCGTGGTTATGCATCGATGGATTATGAGTTTAAAGAATATCGTCCGGCTGATGTAGTGAAAGTAGATATTTTGATTAATGGTGATCGAGTGGACGCTTTATCGATCATTGTTCATCGCAGCAATAGCCAGCATCGAGGTCGTGAGGTGGTTGCAAAAATGCGCGGCATTATTCCAAGGCAAATGTTTGATGTTGCCATTCAGGCAGCTATTGGTAGCAATATTATTGCTCGTGAGAACGTCAAGGCATTACGCAAGAACGTTTTAGCTAAATGCTATGGTGGAGATATCTCGCGTAAGCGCAAGTTACTAGAGAAACAAAAAGAAGGTAAGAAGCGCATGAAGCAAGTTGGTAATGTGGAGATTCCACAGGAAGCTTTCTTGGCCATTTTGCAGGTAGAGGAAAAATGAACTTCGCTTTAATTCTATTTACCTTAGTGGTGATTACCGGCATTGCTTGGATTGCCGACAAGCTTTACTTTGCTCCGCAACGCAAAGCTGCGGGAATAGATCGCATGCCATTATGGCTTGAGTACTCAGCAAGTTTCTTTCCAGTCATTGTGGCTGTATTTGTCCTACGCTCATTTTTAATTGAGCCTTTTAAGATCCCCTCAGGCTCAATGATTCCTACCTTACACATAGGTGATTTTATTGTGGTTAATAAATATACCTATGGAATCCGTTTGCCAGTGATCAACAAAAAAGTGCTTGATGTAGGTACCCCAAAACGGGGCGATGTGGTTGTCTTTCGATATCCCAAAGATGAGTCGGTCGATTACATCAAACGCGTTATTGCAATTCCGGGGGATGAGATCGTATATCAGGACAAAAAAGTAGTTATTAATGGCAAGCCTCTTTTATATGCAGGTGGCACTCCATACCTGGATCCAGAGAGCATGCGTTACGCTAATTTCTACAAGGAAAGTTTTCCAACGGATTTGGGCGGTAATCAACATGAGATTTTGAACGATCCTGATCGCAGCACAATTTATCAACCCGAGCGTTTTCCAGGCGCAGAGTTTTGCCAATACATTGGCACTTCGATGAGTTGCAAGGTGCCTCCAGGCCATTATTTTGTGATGGGTGATAACCGGGATAACAGTTTGGATTCTAGATTCTGGGGATTTGTGCCGGATCAAAATTTAGTAGGGCGAGCCTTCTTTATTTGGCTCAATATGGGCTCCTTGGGACGTATTGGAAGTTTTCAGTAGATATGAACGCTCGCGCGACTCTTGATCTAGGCCCTCTTCAGGAGCGCTTGGGCTATCCGTTTAAGAAGCCAGAGCTCTTAAATCAGGCTTTAACACATCGAAGTCATAGCAAAAAGAATAATGAGCGCCTTGAGTTTTTGGGGGACTCTGTATTGAACTGTGCGGTTGCTGAAATTTTGTATGAACGTTATTCAGATTTAGATGAGGGCGACCTATCGAGGGTGCGCGCTAATTTAGTCAAGCAGCAGGCTCTCTATGAAATTGCTCAAGGATTGTTGCTATCTGATTACTTAAAGTTAGGCGAGGGTGAGTTAAAAAGCGGTGGCTTTCGCAGACCATCTATTTTGGCGGATACCTTAGAGGCGATCACAGGCGCAATTTTTATTGATGGTGGTTTTGATGCTGCTAAAGCAAGTTTGCGTAAGTTGTATTCGAGCATTTTGCAAAATGTCGATCCTAAAACCTTGGGTAAGGACGATAAAACATTGTTGCAAGAATATTTACAGGGATTTCAGTTACCACTCCCTGCATACAACGTGGTTGGCACATCAGGGGCTGCACACAATCAGCAATTTGAAGTTGAGTGCGCCATTCCGAATCTGAAGGTAAACGTTAAGGGCGAAGGTGCCTCGCGGCGTGCTGCAGAGCAAGTCGCTGCTAAATTAGCACTGGCTGCTGTTCAAAAGGCGCTACCGCAAGAAAGTCGTAAGCCAAAGAAGACCCGCGCTGCCAAGAAAAAAGCAGCAAAAGCCGATACTGGTAAGGGCCAGTTGCCCCTGAAGCTAAAGGATTAGTGATGTTTAAATGCGGCACGATCGCATTGGTAGGCAGACCCAATATGGGCAAATCAACTTTGTTGAATGCCTTGGTTGGTCAAAAAATTAGCATTACCTCACGCAAAGCACAGACCACCCGATATCGCATTGCTGGTGTGCAGACACGCGACAGTGCGCAATTTATATTTATTGATACGCCCGGGTTTCAGACGCGGGTGATGAATACCTTAAATCAAACATTGAATCGTACTGTCACAAGCACCTTGAACGATGTCGATGTCATCTGTTTTATTGTGGAGGCAGGGTATTGGGGTGCGGATGATGCAAAAGTATTACGTTTGTTGCCATCGGATAAGCCAGTTTTATTGATTGCTAACAAATTAGATTTATTTGCATCGCGCTTTGAGATCCCACAAGATCGTGATGCCGCCTTATTTGAGTTCATGGGGAAGATGGGCCAAACTTGGGGAGAAATCGCAGCTCAAACCAAGGGTTTTGAGTCTGAAAGTATTTCATCGCCTCTAGGTGAGTTTGCTGAGATCATCCCGATGAGCGGCAAGAACAAAGATGATATTGGGCGCTTGCTCGATATTATCGAAGAGCATTTGCCAGAGGGTGAGGCTGTATATGATGCTGAAACCTTAACCGATCGTAGTGAGCGCTTTATGGCCGCCGAGATTTTGCGTGAGAAGGTATTTCGGTATACCGGCGATGAATTACCCTATGCAAGCTCGGTAGTAATTGATCAATTTAAGTTAGACGGTAAGATGCGACGAATAGCCGCGACTATTTTGGTAGATCGCGATAGTCACAAAGCAATGATCATCGGTCAAAAAGGCGAGCGATTAAAAAAGATTTCAACTGAAGCCCGTTTGGATATGGAAAAACTGTTTGATGGCAAAGTGTTTTTAGAAACTTGGGTCAAAGTAAAGCGGGGCTGGGCGGATGATTTGGCAGAGCTACGGGCGCAAGGTTTGGAATAAATGGCTGGAACACGTGTCTTAGATGAGCCTGGTTTTGTGCTCCATAGCATTCCCTACAAGGAAACAAGCCTCATTCTCGATGTATTTACCCGCTCTCATGGGCGGCTTGCCTTAATTGCAAAAGGGGCCAAACGACCTCACTCTAGTTTGCGCCCAGTATTGCAGCGCTTTCAGCCCTTACTCATTTCTTGGAGTGGCAAGTCAGAACTTCGAACCTTAACGAAATCAGAATGGGTTGGAGGCTCGCCCGCATTAGTCGGTGATGCACTGTTGTGCGGGTTTTACCTCAATGAGCTTTTAGTGAAGTTCTTGGCGCGAGAAGATGCCTATGAGACGCTCTATGATCAGTACGCAAGTACCGTATATGCCTTGTCCCAAATTATGGAGTCAGGCGCAGGCATTGAGCAGACACTAAGGCCCTTTGAGTTAGCATTGTTACGAGAGACGGGCTATGCAGCCGCTCTCGATCATTGTGTCGAGACCCAAACCAAACCTGTTGCAACAGAACGCTATGTGTATCAACCCGAGAAGGGGATACGCCCCCTTCAAAGTGATGACCCTGGGCATTGGCCTGTCTTGACAGGATTGGCTTTGGAGGCAATGGCAAATGGGGATTTCTCAGACGCAGAAACCTTGACACAAAGTAAACAGCTCATGCGTTTCTTATTAGGAATTCATCTGCAAGATCAACAATTAACCACACGCCAAATATTAATTGATCTTAAAAAGATCTAAGCGAGATTTATGCCTTTAGAATTAGGTATGTCCTCTCTTGAGCTCGGAATCAATATCGATCATGTCGCAACCTTGCGCAATGCGCGTGGTACTTCATATCCGGACCCTATATTGGCTGCACGTCTTGCCGAAGAGGCTGGGGCCGATCTCATCACCCTGCATTTACGGGAGGACCGTCGACATATTAAGGACGCAGATCTATTTGCCTTACGTCCACTGATCAAAACGCGCATGAACTTAGAGTGTGCTATCACCCCAGAAATGTTAGAAATCGCAGTGAAGGTTAGACCTCATGATGTTTGTTTAGTCCCCGAAAAGCGAACTGAGATAACTACAGAGGGTGGGTTAGATGTTATCGGTCATGCTGCAGAAGTTAAATCTGCCATTACTCAATTGACAGAGGCTGGTATTCGGGTGTCATTGTTTATTGATCCTGACAGTGAACAAATCGATGCAGCAAAAGAAGTGGGTGCGCATGTTATTGAACTACATACCGGTGCCTATGCAGATGCCAATCAGTCTACGCAGACCCAGCAGTTAAAACGAATCCAGGAAGCGGCCCATTACGCAAAGTCATTGGGATTTCGTGTCAATGCTGGTCATGGTCTAAATGAAAGGAATGTCAAAGCCATTGCTCAAATACAGGAGATTAGTGAGCTTAATATTGGGCATGCCATCGTCGCAGAGGCGGTTTTTAAGGGTTGGGCTTTGGCTATCCAAGATATGCGCCATTTGATGAATGAGGCTCGCGCACAATGATCGTCGGAATAGGCGCAGATTTGTTGCAATTAAAACGGCTAGAGGCAGCCTATGAACGGACACAAGGCCGTTTGGCAAAGCGAGTACTCGGGGACGAGGAACTCATTGTCTTTGAGCAAAGGCTAAAACGTAATCACAAACGTGGTATTGCCTATTTAGCCACTCGTTTTGCAGCAAAAGAAGCCTTTTCTAAGGCGATTGGCTTGGGAATGCATACACCCATGACCTGGAGGTCCCTACAGACTCTCAATGAGCCTAGCGGTAAACCTTATACCAAGTACTCGGGCGCATTGGCAGACTTTATGGGTGAGAAGCAATGGCACGCTCAAGTAACCGTGACTGATGAGCAAGATATGGTGATGGCATTTGTGGTGGTGAGTTATGGTACCCCCATTGTTAGTACTTTTGATCCAAGCAACTACATAGGATGATTATTAAGCATGCGGAGTAATGAGCAAGACAATCGAAATCCAGGCCCCGTTATTTTGGATGTTGAGGGCTTAGAGCTAAGTCGGCGGGATGAAGAACGAATCTCACACCCTTTAACGGGTGGCGTCATTTTATTTGGACGTAACTTTACATCTCGCTCTCAGCTAATGAAGTTAACTAATCAAATTATGGCAGTTCGTAAAGATATCCTAATTTGTATTGATCACGAAGGTGGGCGAGTACAACGCTGCAAGACAGATGGCTTTACTCATTTGCCCGCAATGCGAGCTTTTGGAGAACTATGGTCTTCAGGCGAATCGAGTATAGAGGCTGCGATTGAGGGGATGCAAGCAGCTACGGCATGCGGATATATTCTGGCAAGCGAACTGAGGTCCTGTGGAGTTGATTTCAGCTTTACCCCAGTCCTTGATCTTGATTATGGAAATAGCAGTGTCATTGGAGACCGCGCATTTCATTCTTTACCTGAAGTTGTGTTTGCACTTGCAAAAAGTCTGAATGAAGGCTTGCGTTTGGGCGATATGGCAAATTGTGGAAAACATTTTCCAGGGCATGGGTGGGCTAAGGCTGATTCCCATATTGATATCCCTATTGATGATCGATCCTTCAAACGTATTGCGCGTGATGATATGAAACCTTATGAATGGTTAGATATTAGTCTGGCATCCGTAATGCCTGCACACGTGGTTTATCCAAAAGTTGATTCAATGCCCGCAGGATTCTCTAAGATCTGGCTACAAGATATCTTACGCAAAAAGCTTAAATTTGAGGGAGTAATCTTTAGCGATGATCTCTCCATGGAAGGTGCAAGCATTGCCGGTGATGTTGTACAAGGCGCACACTTAGCTCTTGAAGCGGGTTGCGATGCAGTACTCATTTGCAACCGTCCAGACCTAGCAGATCAAATGCTCAGTAAGCTCAAGGTATCAAAGTCAAAACTAGCAGAGTCTGCTAAGCGCCTTAATAGACTCTTTCCGAAAGCCGCTGTCCAATCTTGGGAATCTCTTCAGACAGAGTCTGAGTATATTCATGCTAAGGCTTTATTAAAAAGCCTTAAGCTGATTACAAATTAATTAGCACGACTCCGATATTCGCCAGTGCGAGTATCGATTTCAATCTTGTCGCCAGTGCTACAGAACAATGGCACTTGGATTTCAAAGCCAGTTGAAATCTTTGCATTCTTGAGTACTTTTCCAGAGCTGGTATCACCTTTGACTGCTGGCTCTGTGTATGTAATTTCACGGACTACGGAGGTCGGTAACTCAACAGAGATAGCTCTGCCGTCATAGAACACCACTTCCACAGCCATGCCTTCTTCTAAATAATTGAGCGAGTCACCCATATTATCTTTTTCAACCTCATACTGGTTGTATTCAGTATCCATGAATGTAAACATCGGATCAGCAAAATAAGAATAAGTACATTCTTTCTTGTCTAGGATCACGATATCGAACTTATCATCCGCTTTATAAATGCCTTCATTCGGTGCGGCAGTCAGTAAATTTTTGTATTTCATTTTGACCACAGCTGAGTTACGACCAGAGCGGCTGTATTCATGTTTTTGGNNCGCGGATTTCTTGAGCGATTTTCATAACAGTCCCTAATATCTTCTATATTGGCTTGGCTCATGAAGCCAAATTAATCAAACCTAGGATTTTAACCTTTTGTGGCTTTAGCTGACAAACCGGAGGAGGCGGGCCGCCAGACCGCCGTCAGCCTGGCCTTCAAGTAGCTGCGTGCGCCATGCCCTGGCATGCTGATTCCATTGGGAGAGGGCTGTCCACCATAGATCGATGTCAGACCATGCCATGGCTTCAGTAATTGAATTGCTTAAGTCTGGGGGCGCTTCTTTGAGATAGAGGTCTAGAAATGCACTCAATTTAACCAAGTGCGCACCATCATCTTGAGGGTAGATATTCCAAATAAAAGGTCTGCCCGCTAGTTGGGCTCGTACAAAAGAGTCTTCCCCGCGGACAATATTGAAGTCACATTGGGCAAGGAGATAGTCAAAATCATCTTGCGGGATGAAGGGTAGCGAGATTAGTTTTAAGTTCGACCATGCTTGCTTTTGCAGGTTGAGTAATTCAGCGTTACCAAAAGCCATGAATATATCAACGGGGATATCCAATTGATTAAGCTGAGTAAGCCATTGCTTGATGGGTGCCCCTGGATAAGAAAAGATACTGATCTTCTTGGCCCCTTCCCGAGATTGGTCCCAAATCGAGGAAAGACTTTTTGGACACATATCTTGTCTGCTTGGGGGGATGGGATCCAATAACAGCCCCCCAACTTCTTTTTGAAAACCAGGGAAAAAGAAGTATTTCTGGAGACCATTATTTTGAGGAGATGCTTTGCCATGAAAATCCACAACCCAGGGTTCGGCACTTAAATATTCCAAATGGATCAAGATCGGTTTTTGTGGGGCAAGGATTAAATAATTCAGATAACGTTCGGGTAGGTCGCAGGAGAAGGCCTGAATCACAACATCGGGAGTTTCTGGCCCATGTCGTGTATTTGCATAGCTAGCCTCCCATGGCAAAACCTCAATACCTTGGATATCACCGCTACCCATCATTAATAGTTTGAGGGTATGAAGGTCATCGCAAAATAGGCGTATATTTTGATGGTGTTGAACAGCCAAAGACCGGGCTAGACGCCAGCAAATACCAGCATCACCATAGTTATCAACGATTTGGCAGAAAATATCCCAACGCATGACAAATTTGCCCCTAGAAACCCTTCAAAAAGATCTAAAACGCATACCTGGTCTCCCAGGTGTGTATCGCTTCTTTGATGAGGCTGGACACATCTTATATGTCGGCAAGGCCAAGGATCTTAAGAAGCGCGTATCGAGCTACTTTCAGCGCACTCAGTTATCGCCCCGTATCGAGCGTATGGTCAAACGGATTCTTCGCTTTGAAATCACTGTAACGCGGACTGAAACAGAGGCATTGATTCTGGAGAATAACTTAATTAAGGAACATACCCCGCCATTTAATATTTTATTTCGGGATGATAAGTCCTATCCGTATTTGATGCTGAGTGGCCATGATTATCCTCGCCTTGCCTCGTATCGCGGCAAGGTCGATCGACGCAATCGGTATTTTGGACCATTCCCTAATTCATGGGCAGTCCGTAATAGCGTACAAATCTTACAAAAGGTATTTCGCTTGCGTACCTGTGAGGACCCAGTTTTTAAGAATCGCAGCCGTCCTTGCTTATTGCATCAAATTCACCGTTGTAGCGCACCCTGTGTTGGCATGTTGAGCAAAGAACAGTATTCGCAAGATGTGCAACAGGCACT
>DENG01000108.1:0-1874 GCA_002359975.1 Polynucleobacter sp. UBA2650 | reverse complement strand
TGCGATGGAGTTTGAGATGGCAGCAGTTATTCGGGACCGGATTACGGATCTCTCAAGCGTCTTGCAACAGCAAGCAATGGATGTCGTCGCAGAGGGAGAGGGTGATGTCGATATTTTGGCTGCCGAGATCATGGATGGAAATATCTGCGTCAATTTAGCAATGGTACGAGGAGGTCGGCACTTAGGAGATCGGGCTTACTTCCCAAGAGGGATAAAGGCTAGTTCAGACGCTACCTATAATCCCAGTGAAATTCTGGAGACCTTTATTCAGCAGCATTATCTCGATGTGGATATTAATGCAGAGCCAAGTTCATTGTTACCCTCGGTATTGATTACTAATGTAGCTTTGAAGGGCGAATCAGTTGATGTTTTATTACAAGGTTTGACCGAGCGCTTATCGCGTAAGGTCCAGTTACTGCATCAACCTCAAGGACAACGAAAGCATTGGCTTTCTATGGCCGAAGGGAATGCCAAAATTGCTTTACTAAGGCGCATCTCAGAGACTGGTGGGCAATTAGCTAGAGTGAGAGCCCTTGCAGATGTATTAAATCTTGATCTTGAACACTTGGATCAACTTCGCATTGAATGTTTTGATATCAGCCATACATCCGGAGAGGCAACTCAAGCATCGTGTGTGGTCTTTGCTAAAAATGAGATGCAATCAAGTGAATATCGTCGCTTCAATATCACCGGAATTACTGGTGGAGATGACTATGCTGCCATGCGGCAGGTCTTAATCCGGCGTTACTCTAATTATCAAGAAACCCCAGCGGATAAAACCCCCCAAGTGGTCCTCATTGACGGCGGCAAGGGACAGGTTGAGATAGCTAGGCAAGTCTTTAGTGAGCTAGGCATTGATATCAGTTTGATAGTTGGGGTTGCTAAGGGAGAGGATCGTAAGGTGGGTTTAGAAACCCTCATCTTTGCTGACGGCAGAGAGTCATTATTCCTCGGTCAGGATAGTCAAGCCCTAATGTTGATTGCACAGATCCGGGATGAGGCGCACCGTTTTGCAATTACTGGAATGCGTGCAAAGAGAGCTAAGGCTCGAACGGTCTCACGGCTAGAAGAAATTGAAGGAATTGGTGCAAGGCGAAGACAGAAGTTGCTGGCCCGCTTTGGCGGCATTAAAGGAGTGGCGAACGCGAGTGTGGAAGAGTTATCTAGCGTAGAAGGGATCTCAAATACCTTGGCTGAACAAATCTATCGCCAACTTCACTAAATAGCATTACGAATCGTTTATTCTCTAAATATGCCATTTAATCTACCAATTGCATTGACCTGGTTGCGCGTTGCTGCCATTCCATTATTGGTAGGTATTTTTTATTTACCCAGTAGTTGGCTCAGCATTGAAGAAAAAAATGTATTTGCAACCGCTTTATTTGTCTTCGCTGCGATTACTGATTGGCTAGATGGATTTCTGGCAAGGCGAATGAAACAAGAGTCTGCCTTTGGAGAGTTTTTAGATCCAGTGGCAGATAAATTAATTGTGGCGGCTGCTTTATTGGTGCTTCTCAATATGGATCGTGTTCAGGTCTGGGTTGCTCTAGTAATTATCGGACGAGAAATTACTATTTCTGCGCTAAGAGAGTGGATGGCTCAAGTCGGCGCCTCAAGAAGTGTGGCTGTGCATATGGTGGGGAAGTTAAAGACCACCGCACAATTAATTGCGATCCCATTCCTACTATTTAACGGGCAGCTATTTGGTATACATAGCGCCCAACTTGGAACCTGGCTTATTTGGGTTGCAGCCTTCCTAACCCTCTGGTCAATGTTTTATTACCTCCAGAAGGCTTTACCCCAGCTCACAAATAGGCCTTAGCTCACCTATATTTGGGCAATTAAAGCCCTAAACCTGAATCTTTGCTAAACTG
>DENG01000024.1:2899-3099 GCA_002359975.1 Polynucleobacter sp. UBA2650 | reverse complement strand
TTCTTCATATTTTGATAAAGGCCAGCCCCTCGAGGCCAGTTTTTTTGTACCGCCATTGCGGATAAAGCCATAAAGCCACCTTCAAGACCAACAAAGTGCGGGATCACAAAAATACGGGGTTTGCAATCACCTAATTTAACTTCAGACTGAATCTCAATCATCGATATGATTTGCTCGGCTGAGCCAAGCCAGATTCGACT
>DENG01000024.1:242-2814 GCA_002359975.1 Polynucleobacter sp. UBA2650 | reverse complement strand
TTTAGCTCTGGAAAACATAAGCGCAGATTTGTAAGCACTACTCGTTTGCGTTGATGTGGTAGGCGCCCAAATAAAGAGCCTAAAGCATAACCAACCTGTACAGCCCAGGCGTAAGGAACAAAAGCAAATAGCCGTAAGATGCTTAGAGCGATGTAATTAAAAAAGGTGTGAAACCAGTTCATCATACAAATTAGCTTTGTGGAGGTAGCAGGGCGCCTTCGGGGTGTTTGTAGCGGTTATACGACCAAATAAATTGTTCGGGCGCTTTAAGGATAGCTTCCTCGATCGCTTGATTCATTTGCACTGCAGCTTCTTCAGAATTCTCTGAGAAAGGCTCCAGTAAACGAACCTCCACTAGCCAACCCTGACCGAGCGATTTACGGATTGCAGAAAACAGGATAACCGGCGTTTGATTGCGATTGGCTAATCTGGCAGGTAAGGTAGTTGTATAGGCATTTTGGTTAAAAAAAGAGGCCCATACTCCATCGCCGCTACTTGGAACTTGATCGGGAAGAAGTGCAATAGCACCCCCTTCTTTTAGGGCTCTCGTCATAGCTCTGACCCCCTGAAGATTTGCAGGAACAAAGTTCATATTAGGATATGCCCTTCCCAAAACAACAATTTCATTAAGCCATTCCTGGCGCGCAGGCCTAAACATAATCGTTGCAGGAAAATGTTGTGCAATGTAACGAGGAATAATTTCGAAGCCACCTAGGTGGGGCGACAATATGATTAGTCCCCTGCCGTGCTGCATAGCTCTTTGGACCATCTCCCAATTTATAAATTGCGTTTTAATTAGCGCTTTTTCTGGGTTGTACCAAATCCACAAACTATCCATAAACAACATGCCCGAAGCTGCAGCAGCCATTAACGGCCTTTGCTTAATGCCGTTTAAATCCATGGCGCGGCTATAGTTTTTGTTAAAGAGCTCTCGAAATTGTTTGGAGAAGAGGAGGGCAATAATTCCCCCACAGCCACCTAGCAGTTGCGCCAACCAAAGAGGAAGGGACCCAATCCCCATAAGCATTAGGCGCAATATGAACTTAAACATACTCTAATGATATTCAATTAAATCAGGAGATTAACTTTTTTAGTAGATTCAGCTAAAATAGGCTTATATTCGCCGAGTTAAAGACAACTTGCGGGGCGAATTAAAAAAATCTGCTAAAGCGTCGCCGTTGTATTCCCCGGCACGTGGAGTTGTCAGTGCCCTTGAAATGGAGAATAGAATGGCAAACGATTATTTCTTTACCTCAGAGTCAGTTTCTGAGGGTCATCCCGATAAGGTCTCAGACCAAATCTCAGATGCAATCTTAGACGCGATCTTGACCCAAGATCCCAAAGCACGCGTTGCTGCAGAAACACTTTGTAATACCGGATTGGTAGTCTTGGCTGGTGAAATTACAACCCATGCAAACGTTGATTACATTCAAGTTGCACGTAATACCTTGCGTGAAATTGGCTATGACAACACCGATTACGGCATTGACTACAAAGGCTGTGCCGTTTTGGTGGCCTATGACAAACAAAGCCCTGATATTGCTCAGGGCGTTGATAAAGCGCACGATGATGGCCTAGACCAAGGGGCTGGTGATCAAGGCCTGATGTTTGGTTACGCTTGCGATGAGACCCCCGAACTAATGCCCCTTCCTATTTATTTGTCTCATCGTTTAGTAGAGCGGCAATCGCAATTACGTCGTGATGGTCGTTTAAATTGGCTACGCCCTGACGCAAAGTCTCAAGTTACATTGCGCTACGTCAATGGCAAGCCTGATTCGATTGATACCGTAGTTCTCTCCACTCAGCACTCCGCTGATATTCCTTTGGAGAAATTACGCGAGTCCGTGATTGAAGAAATCATTAAACCAGTATTGCCAAAGAACTTAATCAAAGGGGATATTAAATATTTGGTAAATCCTACTGGTCGCTTTGTAATCGGCGGTCCACAGGGTGATTGCGGCTTAACCGGTCGCAAAATTATTGTAGATACCTACGGCGGTGCCGCGCCGCATGGCGGCGGTGCTTTCTCGGGTAAGGATCCTTCCAAGGTGGACCGCTCGGCAGCCTATGCAGGTCGTTATGTTGCTAAGAATGTGGTAGCCGCAGGCCTTGCCAGTAAGTGCTTAATCCAGATTTCCTACGCAATTGGTGTGGCGCGCCCCACTTCGGTGATGGTAAGCACGTTTGGGACTGGCAAGATCCCCGATGAGCAAATTGCGAAATTGGTATCAGAGCACTTTGATCTGCGACCCAAGGGTATTGTTAAGATGCTGGACTTGTTGCGCCCAATCTATAAAAAGACAGCTGCCTATGGCCATTTTGGCCGGGAAGAGCCTGAATTTACTTGGGAGCGCAAGGATAAGGCTGGAGCCCTAAAGGCAGCAGCAGGCATTTAACAGAAAACTTGTTTACAATTTGAGTATTCCTCCAAGGAGCGTTGCAAGGGGCCGTGATTTATATGCGCCTCCCAGGCTTGGAGGGGAGTTACTTGGTAACTTCATTGCAACTGCGCTCGCTAACCCGTATTGTCAATTGGTTAGCGAGTTTCATGAACTTGCTCCGCTTGACGATC
>DENG01000024.1:0-122 GCA_002359975.1 Polynucleobacter sp. UBA2650 | reverse complement strand
TTTGCAGCAAAACAACCCTTGCGAGGAGCTCGTATTACTGGTTCATTGCACATGACCATCCAGACCGCAGTTCTGATCGAGACCCTCGAGGCCTTGGGTGCTGAAGTGCGTTGGGCCTCGTG
>DENG01000117.1:4979-5299 GCA_002359975.1 Polynucleobacter sp. UBA2650 | reverse complement strand
CCTAAATCGCTCGCCAAGCGCTCTGCAATCCACGCGCCACCAATTGCAAGACCGGCAATACGGATGGTTGGTTTTGCCAAGAGCTTACTCTGAAGATTTACTTGCAGCTTGTTATACAGTTGCTCGGCATCCATCCTTTTTCCTGACTGGTTTAACCACTCAAAGTGTTTCTAATCAACCTCATCGCTATTTTATTGCCTTCGAGCTCTAAAGCCTCTATCCGTGTTCAAAACACTCTGGATTCATCTGAATTTCTAGTTTTATTGCTTATTCTTTAAGCAATTTCGTCCTGCCTAAAGATGCTAAGTTGAGGGGTCTAT
>DENG01000117.1:3807-4913 GCA_002359975.1 Polynucleobacter sp. UBA2650 | reverse complement strand
TCATCAAAATTTCTGATAATAGAGCGGTGGATTGGTGAGCAAATGTATTGATTGTTTACCGCCTCTTGATTTATAACATGTTAATTTTTAAGGAGTTTTTATGGCCAAGTCTGTAAAAGGTACGAAGACTGAACAGTCTTTAAAAGAAGCGTTTGCGGGTGAGTCCCAAGCAAATCGCCGTTATTTGTATTTCGCAAATCAAGCTGACATTGCTGGCGCGAACGATGTTGCTGCGGTATTTCGTTCCACCGCCGAAGGCGAAACCGGTCACGCCCATGGTCATATGGAGTATTTGATCACTGGTGGTGCTGGCGAGCCAGGTACTGGTATGCCTGCTAAGACCGTTGCAGAAGCTCTGCAAGCAGCGATCGCTGGTGAGACCCATGAGTACACGGATATGTACCCAGGTATGGCAAAAACAGCTCGTGAAGAAGGTTTTGACGAGATCGCCGATTGGTTTGAGACCTTGGCAAAGGCAGAACGCAGCCACGCTAACAAGTTCACCAAGACTTTAGAAGCTCACTTGGCAAATTCCTAATCGTTTAATTGTTTAGGTAAAAGAAAAGCGCTCCTCGGAGCGCTTTTTTGTTTCTACAGAGCCAGGCTCCGTAAGCTTAAAGAGCTTAACCAGCCTTCTTCGCCCAAGCAGAGCACCATCCAGCAGCAGCAACTTGCTTACCAGCAAACAGGCTGCAACCACCGGCTACAGCAGCGCCTTTAGCTTGCCAGAGTGCACAGTTGTCGCAACGCTGAGCAGCAGCGTGCTTAGGATATTTCTTGGCATCTACCTTGGTGGTGTCGGCTTTGTAACCCAAGGCTTGTGCTTGCGGATCTGTCTCGGCAACCATGGCTTGTGCTTGTGCCAAGTTATTGAGTGAGAGGGTTGCTGCACCAGCAGCAGACATAATTAAAAACTGACGTCGTGTGTTTTTCATGGATTCTCCGTTATGTACAAAACAGCAGTCCGAATCTTAAAACACAAATCAATTTTCCTAGAGTGGTCTTATAA
Organism: Polynucleobacter sp. UBA2650; assembly: GCA_002359975.1. Taxonomy (GTDB): domain Bacteria; phylum Pseudomonadota; class Gammaproteobacteria; order Burkholderiales; family Burkholderiaceae; genus Polynucleobacter. Next base: position 3,904 of record DENG01000117.1, on the reverse strand, counting down.
GTAATTGATTCAATTACTCTTTTAAATGAGAATGATTCTCAAATCCGGTTTGACATACACCCAACCAAGGCGCTAAGTCAGGTCATCGCTTAACTAC
>DENG01000117.1:0-3794 GCA_002359975.1 Polynucleobacter sp. UBA2650 | reverse complement strand
ACCATCTTGGAGTTGAGATCTTTCACGCCACGCCATTGCATGCAAAAGTGATCTGCTTCCATCACGAGGGCCAAGCCTGTTGGCTTCATCTTCTCTTCCAAGATATTGGCTAACTCCACCACTGCTTCTTCTTGGATCTGTGGACGACACATCACCCACTCGGTAATGCGAGCATATTTGGATAAACCAATGAGTGCAGTTTGCTTATCAGGCAAGACCCCGATCCATACTCTTCCCATAATGGGGCAGAGGTGATGAGAACAAGCACTTTTGACCGCAATCGGGCCAATGATCATCAGCTCATTTAGATGGCTAATGTTAGGAAACTTAGTTAGGCTAGGTTGTGGTGTGTAGCGGCCATGAAAGACCTCGTTGATATACATCTTGGCTACCCGAAGGGCGGTGCCGCGGGTATTGTGATCACTCTTCGTATCTATCACTAGGCTCTCTAATACGCCTTGTAACTTTTGCGCAACCTCTTGAACTAGGCCATCGACCTCTCCAGGCTCAATGAACTCTGCAATATTATCGTTTGCATGAAAGCGTGCCTTGCTCGCCGTAATGCGTTGGCGGATCACTTGCGATAGAGGTACTCCGTCGTCACTTTTTTTACTTGCCCGAGCATCTGATTTGCTGGGTGCTTTTCTGGGGGAGGCAGTCTTAGGTCTAGGCTTCTTAGGAGCGGGCTGCTTGGTAGCTTTGATCTTTGGCATAGTTGATTAAATTGGCAATTAGGTATGTTAAGTATGCTCTTAGATCTGAAAGAAGATCGCCATGATCGCTATGAGGCCAATCAACCAAACAAAAGTGCGGGTATTGGGCCAATCGAAGATGTAGCAAATAATGTAAGCAATGCGGGCCAAAAGATAGACGATTGCCAATAGATCAAGGTTTGCCTTTGGAGCATCCAAGGAGATAGCAAGCGCAACGGCTACATAGAAAAACGGTAAGGACTCAAAGGTATTGGCTTGGGCGGCGTTTGCTCGCGCACGCAGGCCAGTCTGTCTTGCAAGCCACTGACGAGGGTTATTGTTGTCAAAAGCATCGGGTGCGTTTTGCTCCAGCGGCCCAAACTTAGCAATCCCTGCTGCCACAATCGGTAAGAACCCAGCCAGAATCACACAAATGATCGCAATGGTCATGAGGCCTTACCTTTTTTAGCTAAACGCGTTTCAGTTCCGTTCATGAGATTACGAATATTACTGCGATGCCGATAAATCAATAATAGGCTCATCACCAAAATCGCCAAGCCCATCGGTTGAAGGCCAAAGAGAAATGTGAAATACAGCGGTGCAAACGCAGCAGCGCTTAGAGCCGCTAAGGAAGAGTAGCGCATGAAAAACGCCACAATCAGCCACGTTCCTAAGGTTGCTAAGCCCAACACCCAACTAATCGCAAACAAGATGCCAGCGGCTGTGGCAACCCCCTTACCACCTTTAAAGCGATAGAAGATTGGGTATAGATGCCCCAAAAAGACCGCGATCGCTACTAGACCCAACATGAGATTGTTATCAGAACTTATGGGGTCGCCCAGCACTGCGCGCGCAATGGTCACGGCCACCCATCCTTTGGCAGCGTCGCCCAAGAGCGTGAGCACAGCTGCTAATTTATTGCCGGTGCGCAAGACGTTGGTTGCGCCAGGATTCTTAGAGCCATGGGTATAGGGGTCGGGCAAGCCCATCGCCTTACTTACTACTACCGCAAAGGAGACTGAGCCTAGTAAATAAGCCAAGGGTATTAACCAAAAATACTGCAATGCGTTATTCATACAGAAATACTAGCCGATTTAACTAAGCACCGCGAGGATGGTGTTGCGCATGAATCGATTTGAGACGCTCGCGAGCCACATGGGTATAGATCTGGGTGGTTGAGATGTCGGCATGCCCAAGAAGGAGTTGTACGACCCTTAGATCTGCACCATGGTTTAGTAAATGAGTAGCAAATGCATGACGCAAGGTATGTGGCGATAGAGCAACTTTGATATCGGCCAATTGGGCATAGCGTTTAATAATCGACCAAAAGGCTTGGCGCGTAAGGCCAGATCCCGTATGTCGCCCTACAAAGACCTCTTGACAGGTTTTGCCTTCTAAGAGAACGTGTCTTGCCTCTTGTAGATAGCGGCGCAACCACTCACCTGCTTCTGCTCCGAACGGCACTAGGCGCTCCTTACCCCCCTTACCGTTAACCACACGAACCACTCCTTCGTTCAAACCCAATGCTACGGTTTTTAAAGAAACAATTTCAGAAACACGCAGACCGCTGGCGTACATTAATTCGAGCATGGTGCGATCGCGTAAACCCAGAGCCTCAGCGGTATCGGGTGTATTTAGGAGTGTTGTGATTTGCTCCTCACTCAAAACCTTTGGGAAGCGTTGGGCCTGCTTCGCTGCTCGCAACTTCAAGCAAGGATCTTGCTCCACCAAGTGTTGGCGCAATGCGTACCGATAGAAACGCTTAAATACCGTTAAGCGCCGATTAGCTGTACTTGCCTTGTCATCACGCTTGCTGGCCATATAGGCTGTTAAGTCAGCCTCAACAACCTGATAAATACTTTTAGTGCACTCACTATCCAACTCTAACCAGTTTGCAAACAGAGTGAGATCTCTTCGGTAAGCACTCAGAGAGTTCTTGGATAACCCATCCTCTAGCCAGCAGGCATCACAAAATTGATCAATTGCTTCTTGATTAACAGTATGAGTGGGCAATTTAGTCGCGGAAATTATTGAACGCTAGCGGCGCTTCACTCACTTCTTTTTTGAGAAGTGCCATGGTAGTTTGCAGATCATCACGCTTGCCGCCAGTAATGCGTACGGCATCACCTTGGATGCTAGCTTGCACTTTAATCTTGCTGTCTTTGACCACCCGTACAATTTTTTTGGCTAGCTCTTGCTCGATACCCTTTTGTAATTTCATGGTCTGCTTACGCTTGTCACCCGACATGGTCTCTGTTTTTTCATCCTTGAGATAACGCACATCCACATTGCGCTTAGCCATCTTGCCGTAAAGCACATCTCGTACCTGTCCCAACTTGAAGTCATCATCAGCAAACAAGATGAGCTCGGCCTCTTTTTGCTCTACGCGCGCATCTGAACCTTTAAAGTCAAAGCGATTACTGATTTCTTTATTGGCTTGCTCAATCGCGTTTTTTAACTCGACGACATTGGGTTCACAAACAGCATCAAATGAGGGCATTTCGTTCTCCTGCTTTCCAAGGTTTTGGTAATAATTGAATTTTAGGTAATTTGGCTTTGTTTTATCCACTGTTTGCAAAACCCGAATAAGATTGTGGCATGAACTTGCCCAGCAATCTACTCCCTGCGTATTCCTTAAGCCAGCGCAATACCTTGGGTTTTGAGGTTGAGGCCGAGTTTGCAATCCACATTACCGAAGCTAAGCAAATCGCCGAGACGCTTGCGTATGCCAAAGATCACAATATGCCCTATCAAGTCTTGGGTGGTGGAAGTAATGTGGTGCTTCCTAGCGCCCTACCTGGTCTCACCCTTCTCATGGATATCGCTGGAATCGAAATAGTCTCTGAGGATGCTAATGGGGTGAGCCTAAAGGTGGGCGCAGGTGTCTCGTGGCATTCGCTGGTGATTTGGACGCTTGAGCACTCCTACCCCGGTCTTGAGAACTTAGCCCTCATTCCTGGCACAGTGGGAGCTGCCCCCATTCAAAATATTGGAGCATATGGAGTTGAGATTGAAAACTACATCAACTCCGTGGAAGCATTCGATAGCCAGGCAATGCAGTGGGTCACACTAGATCGCGCTCACTGTCAGTTCTCCTATCGT
>DENG01000088.1 GCA_002359975.1 Polynucleobacter sp. UBA2650 | reverse complement strand
GCACCATGGCGCTTGAAGTTTACTTGGGCTTTTGCATCAAGCCCCTCTCCCTCTAGTGCGCTCACTCGACCTTCACCAAATTTAGTATGAAAGACCTCTTGCCCAACCCGAAAGGTATGGCCCCGTTTTTTGTTCTGCTCTAGTTGCTTCGCGCTGGTCACAATGGCATTCGTGTTTTGATTGGTGTCATCACGTACAGGCACATCGTCACCACTCCACCATGCTTGATCCACACTATCTTGATCAGACTTCTTCAGTGTTGTCCCTTTTTGCCATGAGCCTCCACCCCAGCGAGCATCTTTTGCTTTAGGGGTGAGGTATTTGACATTCTCCGCGGGTAATTCATCAAGGAATCGTGATGGCATGTTGTATCGCACTTGACCGTGCAACATTCTCGACTGAGTATGAGATAGATAAAGCCTCTCTTTGGCTCGGGTAATCGCTACATACATCAGTCTGCGCTCTTCTTCTAGGCCGTGCGGCTCAGAAATACTATTCTCATGCGGAAATAGTCCTTCTTCTAAGCCCGTCATAAATACGGCGGAGAACTCCAAGCCCTTGGCGGAATGTACCGTCATTAATTGAATCGCATCTTGCCCAGCCTCTGCTTGATTATCTCCAGCCTCCAAGGAAGCGTGCGCTAGAAATCCAGCCAATGGTGAGATATCTTCAACCCCAGCTTGATCTTCTCCCGGTGGCGTCGCCGCTTGCACGTCTTGTCCATAACCCTCTTCTGCAACAAAGGCTGTAGCTGCATTAATCAACTCTTGTAAGTTCTCAACGCGATCCTGTCCCTCGCGCTCACTTAAATAATGCTGAATCAAGCCGCTATGCTGAATCACATACTCGACGGTCTCTGGCAAGGTGTTGTGCTTAGTTGCATCGCGCAGGTGCTCAATTAAGCGCACAAAACCCGCAATACTAGAGCCGGCCTTGCCCTCAATAAACGAGGCTGCCGCATAGAACGAGCACTGGTGTAGCTTAGCAGCATCTTGTAATGCTTCTAAAGAACGAGCACCGATACCGCGAGTTGGGAAATTAACGACTCGGGCAAATGAGGTGTCGTCATTCGGGTTCTCTAAAAGGCGCATATAGGCGAGAGCATGCTTAATCTCAGCGCGCTCAAAGAAGCGTAAGCCGCCATATACCCGGTACGGAATATTGGATGAAAAGAGTCCATGCTCAATAATCCGTGACTGAGCGTTACTACGATACAAAATAGCAACTTCGCTACGACTCAACCCTGCGCGAATTAATGCCTTAATCTCATCAATCAACCAAGCACTCTCCATGCCATCGCTTGCCGCCTCATAAATTCTGACAGGCTCACCATAGCCAGCTTCGGTACGTAGGTTTTTTCCAAGGCGCTCTACATTGTGTGCAATTAAATGATTGGCAGCATCTAGAATGTGTCCGTGCGAGCGATAGTTCTGTTCCAGTTTTACAGTTACTGGTTTGTATTGCTTTTCATAAAGGCGCATGTTCTCCACATCAGCACCGCGGAACGCATAAATACTTTGGTCATCATCGCCTACCGCAAAAAGGGCACTTGTTGATTGATGCCGTCCATGACCCGATAGGAGTTTGAGCCATGCATATTGCAGGGCATTGGTATCCTGAAACTCATCGATCAAAATATGTTGGAAGCGCTCTTGATAATGCGTCCGAATAATCTCGTTGTGTTTAAGTAGTTCATAACTTCGTAACAAGAGCTCAGAGAAATCACAGACGCCTTCGCGTTGGCATTGAGCATCATAGGCTTCATATAACTGAATCATCTTCGCCTCAAAATCATCGCCTGGATCTAAATCCTTGGCGCGCTTACCCCGCTCCTTGGAATTGGATATGAAGTACTGTAATTGACGAGGCGGGAACTTCTCATCATCAATATTGAGACTCTTCAATAATCGCTTGATCGCCGAGAGCTGGTCTTGGGTATCTAGAATCTGAAATGTCGATGGCAGCCCAGCATCTCGGTGATGGGCTCGTAATAATCGATTACAGAGGCCATGGAAGGTGCCAACCCACATGCCCCGCGTATTAATCGGTAACATGGCACTTAATCGGGTTAGCATCTCTTTTGCAGCTTTATTTGTAAATGTAACTGCCAAGATACCAATTGGTGATATTTGTCCCGTTTGAATGAGCCACGCAATTCGGGTGGTCAGAACTCGAGTTTTACCACTACCTGCCCCCGCCAGAATCAGTGCGGATTGAGCGTGGCCATTGGTATCAACCGGTGGGAGGGTTACTGCCTCTCGTTGTTCGGGATTGAGGTTCTCAAGTAAATCTGCATGCATCGTCCCAATTATAATTTGCCTCTTATGTCAAACGCTCAAAATCCTCCACAAAAACTCGATGCTGATAGCAATCCAGACTTAGCAAAACTAGCAAAGTCCTATGAGCCTGCCCCAATTGAAGCTTTTTGGGGTCCCGAGTGGGAAAAACGCGGAATTGCAGAGGCAAGCTTGGAGGATGGCAAGGAAGATTTCTGTGTACAGCTACCTCCACCCAATGTTACTGGCACCTTACATATGGGGCATGCATTTAATCAAACCATCATGGATGGTCTGGTACGCCATGCTCGTATGTCTAATAAGAATACGCTTTGGGTACCCGGTACCGATCATGCTGGTATCGCTACACAGATTGTGGTTGAGCGACAACTCGATGCCCAAAAAATATCGCGTCATGATTTAGGTCGAGAGTCATTTCTTAAAAAAGTATGGGAATGGAAAGAAGAATCAGGTTCCACCATCACACGTCAGATTCGGCGCTTGGGAGCTTCGATTGATTGGTCCCGTGAATACTTCACGATGGACCCTAAGATGTCCGCTGCAGTTGTGGAGGTATTTGTAACACTCTATGAGCAAGGCCTGATCTATCGGGGTAAGCGATTAGTAAATTGGGATCCTGTTCTGGGCACCGCCGTATCTGATTTGGAGGTTGTTAGTACCGAAGAACAAGGTAGTTTGTGGCATATCCGCTATCC
>DENG01000116.1:7656-8400 GCA_002359975.1 Polynucleobacter sp. UBA2650 | reverse complement strand
GGTGCGGGATTAACAGCTCTAGCCGCTAAGGCCATGGCAGCAGCCAAAGAACAAGACAAACTTAATAAGCAACTTTCATTTACTTTAAAAAATCTTGGCTACACAACTGCCATTCCATCGGTTAATCGTTTCATTGACACGTTGGAACGTCAATCAGCGGTAGCAGATGAAACCCTTATTCCCGCCTTTAATTCATTAGTTCGAGTCACTACGCAGCTTACCGATGCCTATGATGCCCTTCAATTGGCACTTGATATTTCAGCCATTACCGGCGATGACGTTGCCACAATTGCCGATGCTATGGCCAAGGGATTCGCAGGAAATGCAACCGCCCTTAGCAAGTTAATTCCTGGCTTGGATCGCGCAGCAATCAAGGCCGGCGATATGAAGAAAATCATGCAACAACTTAACGCTGAATTTGGTGGAGCTGCTCAAAATAATTTGGATTCATTTGCTGGCAAAATGTCAATATTTAAGATTTCGCTGAACAAAGCATTACAAAACATTGGTCAAGGATTATTGGACTTCCTTCAAGCATTCACGAAAACCAACAGCATTCAGGATTTAGGTAAAGCCATTGAGGATTTTGGAACTAAGGTTGCCGACATTCTCAGAGGTTTACCAACATTTTTCAAAACAGCATTTTCTGCTATTGAAGAAAATCTTAAGAAATCTTGGATTGGTCGTTTTATTCTTAATTGGTTTAAAACACAGGTAAAGATTCTCGAAGATGCTGCCGATGCA
>DENG01000116.1:7402-7623 GCA_002359975.1 Polynucleobacter sp. UBA2650 | reverse complement strand
CGTTATGGATACTACGTTCGAGAGATGCGGGCCGGCGGATTTGGGCCGAGATTATGGGAAATCAAAAACACTAAGACTTGGTCTAAGACCGTTGTTGATACGATAAAAACAGTTCAGAAAGTAAACTTTAAATCCAAACTCGCTGACATGTTTGATCTAGAAAAAGCTGCTTTGGCAGCTGCTAAGCGTAACGGCATGTTAAGCAAAGAGGAACAAACTCG
>DENG01000116.1:0-7385 GCA_002359975.1 Polynucleobacter sp. UBA2650 | reverse complement strand
AGACTGAACAAGAATCCGATGATGAGCTTTATTACAAAAAGTTATTAGGTCTTAGCGCTGATGCAACGACCAAACTTATTGCGGATCAGAACGCAGTTGGAGCTAACCTTAAAACTCAATTAGCCGCACAGTTGGCCGCTTATCAAGCCATGTATGATGAAATGGTTGCTAAAGCCCGATATGTGACTAGTGAAATTGGTGGCAGAGCTGTTACCGCACCCCGAGATTTTGGCATTCCTGGAGTTCCCGCGGTAACAGTTCCCGTTGCTCCACAAATACCGGTACCAGTCGTTCCAAGTCCTGGTTACGAAACTCAAGTTCCAGCCATGGTTCCTCAATCAAATTACGGCATCGGAAGCAATAACCCAATTAACATAACCGTTAATGCTGGGGCAATCGGTTCTGAGGATTACCTCGTTGGAGTCATTGGGGATGCTCTTACTAAATATACCCGCTACGGAAATACCACCGCACCTGCTGGATTCATTTAATGGCCATACCTACGCTTAAATGTTCCATTAACTTCAGCACCGGTGCTTCCTTTGGTCAGGCTTTTATTATTGGAACAGGCATATTTGGCACCAACGTATTAGCCGATTCAGTCAGCACAATTGTCAATGTTTCTAATCTGGTGATGGCAGCATCTGTCAAACGCGGACGTAATCCACTTACCGATGTATTTCAAACGGGAACTGCCAGCATCCAAATAGCAGACCAAAACGGTAATTTCAACCCTCAGAATCCTGCTAGCCCTTACTACACGTTATTACAGCCATTACGCAAGATTCAATTATCTGCTATTGATCCAGCAACCAACCTTGAATACAACATGTTCAGCGGATACATCACAGGCTATAACTACACCCAGAGCCGAGATACTGGAACAGTTTCCTACACCACGATAACTGCCGTAGATGGTTTCCAGCTCCTCAACCTGGGAACAGTGAGCAGCGTTAGTGGGGCAGTAGCTGGAGAAACAACGGGCAATCGCATCAATGACATCCTTACCCAAGTCGGATGGCCTCTAGGAATGCGTGACGTGGACACAGGGCTTACCACAGTCCAGGCTGACCCAGGAACCACCAGAACCGCTCTCAATGCCCTACAAACGGTTGCTACGACCGAATACGGTGCGCTGTATATGGATGCCTCGGGTCAAGTCGTATTTCAGGATAGAAACCTCACGACCAAGTCAATCGGTGGTACACCTACCGCCTTTGCGGATGATGGAACGGGTATTGCCTATTCCAACCTTCAATGGGTTCTCAATGATGCCCAAATCTTCAATGAAGCCAATGTAACTGCCACTGGACTAGCCAAGCAAACTGCCAGTGATGCCACGAGCATTAGCACCTATTTTAAGCATTCTTATAACGTCACTGATTTACTGATGCAAACTACTGATGAGGCAATGAACTATGCCAAGGCTTATGTGGCCAGCCGTAAAGACACCAGCATTCGAGTAGATGCCATCACCTTGGATTTGACTAGCTCCAATTATGCGGCTGGAGTTACAGCAGCTTTAACGCTCGATTACTTTGATCCAGTGACCATCAAACAGGCTCAACCAAACGGAACAACCTTGCAAAAGACTTTCCAGATATTTGGTGTTGCCCACGACATTCGCCCTGGCCAATGGAAAACGACATTCACGACACTAGAACCCATCATTGACGGATTTATTATTGGCAACACCTATGGTTACGGCATTTTGGGCACAAATGTTCTATCATATTAACCCTACGAGGAGATAAATAATGGCAACTGGCTTTCCTGCTGCAACCGGCGATGTGATGACTGCTGGCATGTTCAATGGCTTGGTCACTTACACCATCAATACACAAAGCGGCACCACATACACGCTCGCTTCTACGGATCAATACCAGGCGCTAGTAATTACTTCTAATGCTGGAACCAAAACAGTTTCTATTCCTACTGATGCAGCAGTGCCAGGTATTGCCAACGGCACAGCTGTTACAATTCTTAACACTGGTGCAGGATTGCTCACGATCAATGCAGTGACACCTGGAACTACGACAGTGACCAGCGCGGGGGCGGTATCAGCTTCCCCGACTGTTGCACAATACAAATCAGCCGTTGCCATTAAGACCGCTACAAATGCTTGGACTGTTGTGGGGTCAATCGCCTAATGATTGGTGCATTAGTTGCTGGTCAAGTAGGTAGTGGTGGAGCTTCTCTTAGCTCTTACGAATCAATCGCTACTGCCACTGGCACAGGTTCAAGTGCCGTTATCACTTTTAGCTCATTAGGTACTGGATATAAGCATTTGCAATTGCGAGGTATATTTTTAGCCTCAAGCGCCGGTGGTTCAGTAGAATTGCGTTTTAATGGTGTTAGTGGTACTTCCTATGCACGTCATTACCNNCGCTACAATTTCCGCTTCTGGGGTTGCTAGTACGGATAAAGCCGCCAACATGTTCTCCAATGGAATGTATAATACTTCCGTTCCCTGCGTGGCAATTATAGATATTTTAGATGCGTTTAGCACAACCAATAACAAGACAGTTAGAATTTTAGAAGGTCAAGACAATAATGGCTCAGGATTGATGGCTATCGAGTCCGGTTTATTTATGTCCACTAGCGCGCTAAGTTCAATTACTTTAACTTCATCTTTAGGTAATTTTACAACCAGCACTCAAGTCGCCCTATACGGAATTAAGGAAGCATAATGCCAGCAGGAGCAACATACGAGCCAATAGCGACAACAACGTTAAGTTCAAATTCAGCAACAGTTACTTTTTCTAGTATTCCAGGAACTTATACAGATTTGATCCTAACCGGACTTTTAACAATGACCACTGCGGAATCTCCGCAAATCCGTTTCAATGGAGATACCACAACTAATTATTCACGCACAGAAATTTATGGTACTGGAGCAATTACCGTTAGTAATCGTTCATCTAACCAAACAAGATTTCCGATAGGTTTTGCCTCGGCGGGTGGAAGTGCAACTGTTCCTGGATTCATTAAATTACACATATTTTCTTATGCTGGTTCAACAAATAAAACAGTTTTGAGTGAAGCAGCAAATGACCAAAATGGTTCAGGAGATGTAACGCGATTAGTAGGTTTGTGGAGAAATACTGCTGCTATAACTTCTTTAGAATTAAATTTAGGTACAGGCAATTTTTACAAAACCGGTTCCACTTTCACTCTTTACGGAATAAAGGCGGCATAATGCCTACACCTACTTACGTTGCTATTGCTAAAACAGTTTTGACGAGTACGCAAACCACAATCACTTTCTCCAGCATTCCTTCTACTTATACAGATATTGTGCTTTTATATACTTCAAGAGATAACAGAGCAGTCAATAATCAAAATCCTTTTAGTCTAACTATAAATAGTGATACTGCTACAAATTATTCTCAAACAAATTTATATGGTTATCAAGGACCAGCAGTTTATTCAGATAGATTATCTTCACAAACAACTTTCACTGCTTATACTTCCAATACACTTAATAACACTTCAAATACTTTCACTAACGGGGAATTGTATTTTTCGAATTATACGAGTACGGGAAATAAACCTATTTCGTTGAGTTGCGTTATGGAACAAAACGTAGATGGCACGGGTTTATTTATGCCAATCGTTAGCAGTTTGCTTTACAGGGGGACGTCAGCAATATCTTCATTTACTTTGACACCGCAAAATAGTGCGTCTTTTGTTTCTGGTTCTCGATTTGACCTATACGGCATTAAAAATAGTTAAGGAGAAGGAATGGACAAACCTACAAAACTCATCGTGGATTGCTCTACTGGAAAACAGACAGTAGTGGAATTGACTGATGAGGAAATTGCTCAATTAGAGACAGACCGAACAGCAGCAGAAGCACAACGAGCAAAACAAGAGGCGGCAGAAGCAACCAAGACAGCTAAGCGCCTCAGTGCAGCTGACAAGCTACGCGCACTCGGTTTGGAAGAAGAAGAAGTAGCAGCATTACTTTCTTAACTGGCGATTGCACTGATGAGGTGCTACCTGGCATGGACGATTGGGAGTGGGATATAGATGGCAAGCAGCCAAAACGGATGGCCAGCTTCACCTGATCGTAAAGCCATTGACATCATTAGCATTGAGATAGAGGGCTGTAAAACCAAGTTTGCCGTCAATAAAATCGTTGCACCTATTTTCAAAGCATTCCTAGCCGAATTTAATGAGAAGGTAGAGAAGATTGACAAAGGCCAGGATGACTGGGGTTACGCCTTCCGTCAGGTTCGCGGATCAACTGACATGCTCAGCAATCACGCTTCTGGCACTGCTGTAGATGTCAATGCGTTAAAGCATCCACTTGGAGCAAGGGACACCTACCGACCAGAACAAAAAGTTATTCTGGATGAATTATGCGCCAAATATGGGTTGCGAGGCGGGTACACCTACAAAAACAGACCCGATGACATGCATTTTGAAATACAAGAATCCCCGAAAGAAGTAAAGGCACGAATCAAGCGCCTTGGATTGGACAAATAATGGATTGGCAGACAGCAGTATTAGCCGTTGCAGCAATTGTGGCTATCCCCATGCTACGCGCAGCTCTCAAAGCTCATAAAGCAAACAAAGACCTCGATGACATTTTGGCTGATGCGTTAGAAGCTGGCCTAGATGAGATTGAAAGCAAAAAGAAGAAGAAATGAGCGTAGGGAATTGGATTGCTATTGTTAGCGTGTTGCTTACTGCCTTAGGTGGCATGGCCGCGCTTGTCCAATTCCTTGTTAAACATTACTTGGCTGAACTACGCCCCAATGGTGGCGCAAGCGTTAAGGATCAAGTGACTCGCCTAGAAAACCGCGTGGATGAGATTTACCGCATGTTGATTAACAAAGGGCTAAACTAAACCACGCGAAAGGGGTTCTCAATGGAAGAAGATACAAACGAGCCTGATTTGATTCTTATGGCAGAACCCTTATCGCCAATGCTTGCAATCGCTAAAGAAGCTCATATGTTGCTGATGACTTACCAGCGCGTAGGATTCACCAGAGCAGAAGCATTCGACATTGTTCTGAATCAAATTCCTGAATGGAATTTTCCTAGCCCTACAATCATTGAACGAGATGATGAAGTAGATGATGACGATGATGATCTCTGGGAAGATGTGCCAGATGAAATGACAGAGGATGACGAATAAACGCATTGTCGTAATTAGTGATTTACAAGTTCCATACAATCATGAAGGGGCTACCAATGCACTCATCCGATTCATTAAACGTATTAAGCCAGATGCTCTCGCGTGTGTCGGAGATGAAGCAGATTTACCCATGGTCAGCAGATGGGAAGATGGATACCGAGGCGAGTACAGCCCAGCCATCCAATCTGATCTTGACACCACTAGAGGTCTTTTGGGCGCTTTTAGAAAAGCACTCGGAGCAGATAAACCATTTACCATTGTCAGAAGTAACCACACCGACAGATTAGAACGCTACATCGAGCGTAAAGCTCCAGCAATTGCATCGTTGCGTGGATTGACCTACCCAGAACTTGTGGGACTCAAAGAACTTGATATAACCTGGCTCAACCAAATGGGCGAGATTGCCCCTGGCGTATTGCTGGCTCATGGCGATGAAGGAAGCATTTCTCAAGTGTCCGGAATGACCGGATATAAGTTGATGGATGCCACCGGAAAATCGGTTGTGTGTGGTCATATNNTCATACTCATAGGCAAGGCCTAGTATGGGCTTCTAAGGGCTTTAACGGGCGATTAGAGAGCCGTTTTGCGCTAGAGGTAGGTCATCTTATGGATATGAATAAAGCGCACTACCTGAGGCCTCGTGGGGCCGCTAATTGGCAGCTAGGATTTGGCATGTTAGAAGTGACCGGAAAACACGTCACCCCATATGCCATACCCATGCGCCCTGATGGATCATTTACCTGGGCTGGCAAAACTTTCGATTAAATCATTGACATCCACAATGTTATCCCCCACACTATTAACAACCTAGTCCTGAAGGGGGACACATGAGCAATTCAACAATAATCTGGATAGGCATTTCAATGGTCTTTTTTACCTTTATTGGAATGTTGATTGGTTACACCCTTGGCCATGAGGATGGACACCGCGAGGGATTCCATACGGGTCAGCTGCATGAATAAAACCATGGACTACGCCAAGGCTAATTGCCTGGGGTTAAACACCGATTATTTCTACATGACCGAAAGTGATCTACAAGCTGAAGGCCTAAGCCTCAAAGTCATCAGGCGAATCTGTTTTGATTGCCCCATTCAAGAAGTTTGTGCCACTTATGGATTCCAATATGAACGTCATGGCACATTTGGTGGCTACACCGAGATGGAACGCGCCTTGATACTCAGAAAGCAATGGAACCACAAAGAGTTGCGCCGAATGTTTGAGCAACTTGCAAATTTAGGAGTACGCTGGAGCAAGGTTTTTGATTATGCCGAAACCAAGCCCACCCATATAGTGCCGGCATACTGGAAGAAAGAAGGGTTTTGTGAGTAAATTTGATTTGGAAAATTATGAAACAGTGGACGAAAGAATTCATAAGTTTTGGGAAATGCATCCGATGGGATGTATCCAGACTGATTTGTTTAGCGAAGTTAGAGCTGACAATCGCGTGGAATGGGTCTGCAAAGCTAGCATTAAGACACATCGCGATGAAGCGTTTATTGTCAATGGCTGGGCTACTGAGTATGAAGGAGCCAACAAATTCGCGCCTACAAATGCGCCGGAACTTGCTGAAACTTCTGCTATTGGTCGAGCGTTGGCTAACCTTGGACTTTCTAAAGTTGGAAAACGAGCTTCGCAAGAAGAAGTGGCTTCCGCACGATCTAAAGAGGCAACACCTAAAGTGGTGCAGCAGGACGACCCATGGGCTAAAGGGATGGAATTACTCGGAGATGCCCTTGCTGCACAACCGCTAGAAAACCAGACAACATACAGTTGTTCGCATGGCGTAATGGTTTACAAAACCGGAGTATCTAAGAAAACCAATAAGCCTTGGGCTGGTTACTTTTGTCCAGACAATGTCCAGTTATGTGACACAAAATGGCAGAAGGTGGGCTGATGGGTTGGGTAACAATTCAGCGCGCCAATAATCCAGAGGTATATCTAGGAGTAGATGGCGACTTCATAGACATATGCGACTTATGTAATTACCCGTTTAATGGGGCTAAGAAGTACGCAATCACACAAGAGCATGAGGAATCAGGCGTAATCCATTACATATGGACATGCCCAGATTGCGCTTGTAAGAATATGCGATGAGCCAACACCGCAAGCACAGGGGCTATGCCACACAGCGAATACTTGCAGCCTATCTGCGTGAGCATGGATTCCCGTTTGCTGAACCCGTTGGGGCTGGACGTACTGGCAGCGATATAACTGGGACAATTGGTATTGATTGGGAAAT
>DENG01000070.1:4993-5412 GCA_002359975.1 Polynucleobacter sp. UBA2650 | reverse complement strand
GCCCCTTTGGCAAACACATCAAGACGCTCTTGGTTGATGTACGCCGATAAAAGGCTATAAGCCAAGATGGAAAAGGCAATCAACCACCCTGCTATCTCACCCAGCAAAGATCGCCCAATAACACCAGCAATGCCGGCAACCAAAAACATGGTGATGAGACGAATAAAAGCGTAGAACATGGCGACATCTTAGAGCATCGGAGAACGATGCTCAAAATTTAGGCAGCTTACTTAACTAGGAGTCTTAGTAATCCGATACCCACTGCCACGAACAGTCTCAATATAGGGATCGCATTCCGCTTCAGCCAATGCCGCTCTTAAGCGCTTGATGTGCACATCCACCGTACGCTCTTCAATATACACTTGATCGCCCCAGACTCGATCTAAGAGATGCGAGCGCGAATGGACACGCTCAGGATT
>DENG01000070.1:4639-4949 GCA_002359975.1 Polynucleobacter sp. UBA2650 | reverse complement strand
CGATGGGTGATTGGATCCAATTGCATAGGGCCAATTCTTAAAACCTCATCCCCCAAGCCCAATGAAGAGTTACGTCTTAATAATGCTTTAACCCTGGAAATAAGCTCCTTTGGCGAGAATGGCTTGGTGACATAGTCATCTGCTCCAGAATCTAGCCCCTGAATTTTATCTGCTTCAGCACCCTTGGCGGTGAGCATCAAAATCGGCAAATGCTGTAACTCTGCGCTGGCTCTTAACTCTTTGGTGAACTGCACACCCGACTTTCCAGGCATCATCCAATCCAAAATCAAGAGATCGGGTTTATTTACCC
>DENG01000070.1:4057-4585 GCA_002359975.1 Polynucleobacter sp. UBA2650 | reverse complement strand
AGTTCTGCAATCGATGGTTCATCTTCGACAACCAGAATGCGATGCGGCATATTCTTATTTTGTAACTTCTCGAACTAAATCATCGTGGGATATATGACGAACATCCGCACCCTTAACAATATAAATAACGAACTCAGCAATATTCTTAGCATGATCTCCAACGCGCTCAATCGCTTTAGCGATAAATAGTAGATCAAGGCCCGTTGAAATCATCTTAGGATCTTCGGCCATATAGGTAATTAACTTACGTACAAAACCCCTAAACTCTTCATCAATTTGCTTATCATCCGACACAACTTTGGCAGCTGCTACTGCATCAAGGCGAGCGAAGCAATCCAAGGACTGGCGAAGTAGATCGATTGCCATTTGTCCAGATAACTTGATTTCTGCTGCATTAATTTTGTAATTAGGGGCTTCCTCAATGATTCGCTTAGAACGCTTAGCGACCCGCTCAGCCTCGTCACCCGCGCGCTCTAAATTAGTAATCGCTTTTGAAATCGCCATCACTAAGCGCAAATCGCGCGCAGT
>DENG01000070.1:2372-3988 GCA_002359975.1 Polynucleobacter sp. UBA2650 | reverse complement strand
TCAATGACTTGCTCACATAGATCAATGTTGGCCTCTGAGAATCCACGCATGGCAATTTCAATTTGCGACTCCACCATTCCACCCATTTGTAGCAATTTACTACAGAGAGAATTCAGGTCTTCATCAAATTGTGACGATAAGTGGCGATCGTTCATGCTGTCTCCTGTTAACCAAAGCGACCGGTAATGTAGTCTTCGGTCTCTTTCTTGGCTGGCTTAATAAATATTTGATCGGTTTTACCATATTCGATTAACTCACCGAGGTACATATAGGCAGTGAAATCAGAAACACGGGCGGCTTGTTGCATATTATGGGTCACAATTGCAATGGTGTAATCTTTCTTGAGCTCATTGATCAATTCTTCAATCTTGGCGGTTGAAATAGGATCCAACGCAGAAGTAGGCTCATCAAGGAGAAGAACCGATGGTTTAACAGCAACCCCACGGGCGATACACAAACGCTGTTGCTGACCGCCGGAGAGCGAAAGACCACTCTGATTTAGCTTATCTTTTGATTCGTTCCACAAAGCTGCCTTATTTAAGGCCCACTCGACCCGCTCATCCATTTCTGCTTTAGAAAGTCGCTCATAGAGTCTGACACCAAAGGCAATATTCTCATAAATCGACATTGGGAATGGGGTTGGCTTTTGGAACACCATACCAATACGAGAGCGAAGCAAATTCACATCATTGCCAGGCTCCAAAATGTTCTCATTGTAAAAGTTAATCTCACCCTCAGCACGCTGGCCTGGGTAGAGGTCATACATGCGATTGAGGGTACGCAATAAGGTCGATTTACCGCAACCCGAGGGGCCAATAAAGGCAGTAACCTTACGCTCAAGAATATTTAGATTGATATTCTTTAAACCCTGAAAGCTACCATAGAAGAAATTGAGATTTTTAATTTCAATCGCATTCACAGCTGGGGTGTTTGAACTAACATTGGTACCCTGCTCTGACTCGGCATTGCCTTGATTAATATCAGAATGAAACATTGGTTTCATGGTGGTTGTCATACGCTTACCTTTTCACGAAGTGCTACGCGGGCTATGATATTGATGCCCAATACTGCAAATGTAATTAAAAGAGCTCCGCCCCAAGCGAGGTTGACCCAATTGTCATAGGGACTCATCGCAAACTGGAAAATCATTACTGGCAAATTAGCCATGGGCGCGTTCATATTAGTGGAGAAGAACTGGTTGTTGAGCGCGGTGAATAGCAATGGTGCCGTCTCTCCGCTCACACGGGCAATTGCAAGAAGAACGCCAGTTATGACACCACTCTTTGCCGCACGCAAGACCACGGTTAAAGAAACTTTCCACTTAGGAGCACCCAGAGCAAATGCAGCTTCACGTAATGTGCTGGGTACCAATTTCAACATGTTTTCCGTTGTTCGAACAACAACTGGAATGGCAATTAAAGAAAGTGCTACCGTTCCGGCCCATCCCGAAAAATGTTTGACCTGATAAACGATGATGGCATAAACAAATAAACCAATCACAATGGATGGTGCCGACAACATAATATCGGTTACAAAACGAGTAACTTGGGAGAACTTATTATTGTCTCCATATTCTGATAAATAAATACCTGCCAATATGCCGATTGGTGTACTAA
>DENG01000070.1:302-2355 GCA_002359975.1 Polynucleobacter sp. UBA2650 | reverse complement strand
AAAAATAATGCTGGGCTAATTGCGGAGAATCCTTTAAACAAAAGGATTGCCAAAATCCACAACAAAAATATCATTCCAATTGACATGGCAACTAGAGAGAATGTCAAACCAAACAAATTGGCTCGTTTGCGCTTAGCAAATAAAGTTGGGTCACGGGAGATCATTATGTTTTTGCTCCTTGATTTGCTTCCATTCGCATCAGCATGAGCTTAGCCAGCGTTAATACAATAAAAGTAATTACAAATAAGGCTAATCCAAGGGCAAATAGAGAGGAGTAATGCGCACCCACCTCAGCTTCGCCAAACTCATTTGCTAAGGTAGATGCGATCGAATTACCTGGGGCAAACAATGACGCTGATAACTTGTGCGCATTACCAATCACAAAGGTAACTGCCATGGTCTCACCCAGGGCCCGACCCAATCCCAGCATAATGCCGCCAATAACACCCGTCTTGGTGTAAGGCAAAACAACGTTTCTGACCACTTCCCAAGTAGTGCAACCAATGCCATAAGCAGATTCTTTTAATACGGGAGGAACAATTTCAAAGACATCTCGCATGACCGATGCAATGAATGGCAAAATCATCATGGCCAAGATCAAGCCCGCACACAGAATGCCAATACCATTAAAGGCGCCTGAAAATAAAATACCAAATCCAGGAATCTGTCCTAAAGTGCCCGCTAAGGCTGGTTGTATGTACTGCGCAAATATCGGAGCAAAGATAAATAGACCAAACATTCCATAAATGATGGATGGCACCGCAGCCAAAATCTCAATGGCTGTTCCAAGTGGTCTGCGCAAAATTGATGGGCACATTTCAGTTAAGAAGACTGCGATTCCAAAACTAAGAGGCACAGCAATTATTAAAGCAATCACTGAGGTGATGATAGTGCCGTAGATCGCAATTAAGCCACCAAACTCGCCGTTAACAACATCCCACTCAACAGTTGTAAAGAAACCAAATCCAAATTTACTTAAAGCAGGTGCGGCATTAAAGATAAGCGATGCAATGATTCCCAATAATGTAAGCAAAACAGAGAGAGCAAAAAACTGAATAGTGTATTTAAATACTCGATCCACTACCCGTTGTTGTTTTGCAATGCTTAAAACCTTGGGGCTAACTGTATTGTTATTGAGTACCGCATCCATGTGTGTTCAAACCCTTTTAGACAAAATCAGCCCTAGAGTATCTAGAGCTGATTTTAAGACAAACTTTGGTAAGGATTACTTGGTATTAATTTGATTCCAAACACTCTTACGAATGAATTCGGTTGTTGAATCTGGCATTGGCACATAATCAAGCTCAGCAGCCATTTTCTTACCCTCTTTGAAGGCGAAGTCAAAGAACTTTAATACTTCAGCAGAGCGAGCTTTGTTACCAGGTTCTTTATACATCAGGATGAATGATGCGCCAGTAATAGGCCATGACTTCGCACCAGCAGCATTGGTAATAAATGTACCCATGCCTGGAATCTTTGCCCAATCAGTACCTGCCGCTGCGGCAGCAAAAGTGTCGTCATCGGGTTGTACAAATTGACCAGCTGGGTTTCTTAATTGAACATGGGTCATGTTGTTTTTCTTGGCGTATGCATACTCAACATAGCCAATCGAATTCTTAACACGACCTACGTTTGCAGCCACACCCTCATTGCCTTTACCGCCTACTGAGGAAGCAGCTGGCCATTTAACAGCAGCGCCAGCACCAACTACGGACTTCCAATCCGCGCTAACTTTAGCTAAATAGTCGGTGAAAATCGCGGTCGTTCCCGAGCCATCCGCGCGGTGAACGATCGTGATATCACCAGAAGGGATCTTCACGCCTGGATTGAGATCAGCAATACGCTTGTCATTCCAGTTAGAAATCTTGCCTTGAAAAATATCTGCCAGAGTTTGGCCATCCAAACGGATTTGACCAGGCTTGATACCATCAACGTTAATAATAGGTACTACACCACCAATAATGGCAGGAAACTGAACTAAGCCATCGGCTTGTAAATCTTCAAATTTCACAGGGTTATCGGTTGCACCAAAGTCAACAGTCTTGGCTTTAAT
>DENG01000070.1:0-272 GCA_002359975.1 Polynucleobacter sp. UBA2650 | reverse complement strand
GTAATTTCTTGAGCAAACGCAGCTGGAGCAAAGCTCACAGTAGCAATGGAAAGAGCCGCAAGGGCTTTTTTCAAGGTAATCGTCATTTTTAATCCTCAATAAGGTCTCGCACAACGCGATGAGAGAACAATACGGGGGGAATATGACGCTTTAGTGACAGGTGAAACGATGCAGGAGTTAATCTAAAAGAATTATATAAATCAATAGGTTAAGTAATTGTTGCCGCTGCTCTGTAGCTAAAAATCATGATTCACCCTAAATATTTAGGGTGA
>DENG01000025.1:400-2673 GCA_002359975.1 Polynucleobacter sp. UBA2650 | reverse complement strand
GGTTGTGAGATGGGTATGAATCGCTTTGGTATAAAGCTTAAAGGCAGTGGCATATTAGCTGCGCAAGAAGTTTTGCAGTAATTTGTTATTTATTTCCGCTCTATATTAATTCGTAATGGAGCACATGAGTAAAGTTGATCAAATCGATCCCGATGAAGATGCGGGACCAAGTAAGTCAGAGCTCAAGCGCCAAATGAGCGAGCGCCAAAAGTTAGCCGAGACCCTAGCTGGCTTTAGCTCAGAATCACTTAAAACAGTTCCAATCGAAGATGGTTTGCGAAGCGCTCTCTTGGAGACTGCCAAGATAAAGACCTTTGGTGGGATTCGTCGTCATAAGCAGTACTTAGGAAAACTCATGCGATTGCTAACGGATCATGAGATCCAGGGTATAAAAAAACAGATTGAGATTATTGAAGGACCTGGAAGGGTAGAGACCGCTCATTTACACCGCATGGAACGTTTGCGAGAACGCTTACTTAGTAATGATGAAGTGCTTACCGAATTGATTGCTCAGCATCCAAGCTTGGATGTGCAAAATCTGAGAACCTTGATCCGCAATGCACGCAAAGAGAAAGAATCGAACAAGCCTCCGAAGGCCTATCGGGAGATATTCCAAGTATTACGGGAACTGGATACCCAAAGCCCATGAGCTCCAAACAATCGCGCGGTGAACTCTATGTGCTGGTACAGGCAATTTTATTGATCGCCTTGTTCTTTGGACCAAAGGATCTATTGGGGTTGCCAACTAAGGTCAATCAAACCTTATGGTGGATTGGTCAAATTCTCTTCTACTTGGGTATTGCCATCGCAATTTGGGCGGCAATATTACTTGGACCTAATTTGACACCGCTACCCAAACCCAAACAGAATGGTGAGCTAATTCGGACTGGGCTATATCGATTTGTAAGGCACCCCATTTATTTTGGGGTGATCTTAGTGTGCTTTGGGTGGGCTGGAATAGAGCAAACCCTCTACACCTTGGTGCTTGCCATCATCTTGCTAATCTTCTTTGATCTTAAATCCAGACAAGAAGAGATCTGGTTAACAGAAAAGTTTTCTGAGTATGCCGAGTACAAAATAACGACTAAGAAGTTAATTCCATTTGTGTATTAAGTGACTTAGGTTAATGCTTTATACCCCGCTGTTTTGTTCGAGCGGTTCTGAATACTCTTTATAAAACTAACGATGGTCTTGTTTTTTCTGAGCTCAGGCTTCATGGCTAGATAAAACGTTTCTGTTTCAAGTGGGATACAGCTTAGGCTAAATTCTTTAGCAATGTATTGCAGTCCCATCCCAGCGTCCGCTTGCCCAGCCAAAATACTTGTCGCAATGGCATTGTGGGTAAATTCTTCATGAGCATAGCCCTTAATTTGTCTAGTCTTGAGTCCTTCGCGTTCAATCAGTCGGTCTAACAATAAACGGGTACCAGCACCTTTTTGACGATTGATAAAGCGCACCTCTGGTCTTGCTAGATCGCGTACCGATTTAATCTTCAAAGGATTGCCCTTTGCAAGAATGAGCCCTTGAATGCGTTGCATTAAGGGAATGGCAACGAGGCCACGGCGTTGTAAATGATCCTGGATACCCTTAATTTCTTGCGGGTCCGATATATGAAAACCTGCAATATTGGCTTTATCTTCTAGCAATCGATCTAAGGCCTGACCCGAGCCCATAGTCTCGAAGGTGATCTCCTCAAACTTGGGGCTAATGTATTCAATTAAGGGGTCATTACTGCTGCAAAAAATTAAGGCGTTGAACTTCTTTTGGATGTGATTGGCTAATTTGGCACCGATATCATCGGCAAGGCGTTGCAATTCATCCGATAGCTGAAGATCAAGTCTATCGAGCGAATGAATCAGTAATCTGCCAGCAGGGGTTAATTTGGAGCCATGGCCTTTGACCCGATCCAGAAATCGACAACCCAGTTCTTGCTCTGCCTCTTTGAGCTCATTCCATACAGTGCGATACGAAATATTAAGGTCTTTGGCAGCAGACGCAAGGGTGCGACCTTGCTCGACACTTTTTAGTAGATTGCCAATATGGCTAAGGTCAAGACTTTGCTGATGATAGTTAGGGGCTTTAAGGAGTAGGGTGGGTTGGATGACTAGCTTCATATGAATATTTTTGCATATTGATTAAATCACATCATTTATGCATGATACGTGGTTTTAACTTAAGCACATTTCCATCATGAAAATTCTACACAAATTACTTCTAGCATCTTTGTTATCAGCCACTCTTCTAAGTCAGGCCTATGCTCAAAAGAGTATTGT
>DENG01000025.1:0-334 GCA_002359975.1 Polynucleobacter sp. UBA2650 | reverse complement strand
GCTCTTGATATTGGTCGTCGTGGTGACGCTGACGTTGTCTTTGTTCATGACAAAGTGGCCGAAGAGAAGTTCGTTGCCGATGGTTTTGCTGATAAGCGCATTGAAGTGATGTACAACGACTTCATACTTCTTGGACCTAAGAGCGATCCGGCCAAGGTTGCTGGTGGTAAAGATATTCAAGCGGCTCTCAAGAAAATTGCAGATAGCAAAGCAAGCTTTGTATCACGCGGTGACAAGAGTGGCACCCATGCTGCTGAGTTGCGTTATTGGAAGAGTGCTGGTGTAGAAGTATCTACTAATATGCCTTGGTATAAAGAGACTGGTTCTGGAATGG
>DENG01000068.1:11238-11381 GCA_002359975.1 Polynucleobacter sp. UBA2650 | reverse complement strand
TTTAGTATTCAGCTCACAGTGATTGCCACTGTTGGGGGAATTATTGTTGGTACCGTGTTAGCGCTAATGCGTTTATCGGGTAAGCCATGGTTGGTGATGCCTGCCACGATATACGTTAATACCATGCGCTCTATTCCATTGGT
>DENG01000068.1:9901-11143 GCA_002359975.1 Polynucleobacter sp. UBA2650 | reverse complement strand
TTTGAGGCAGCATTTTTCTCAGAAATTGTGCGTGCCGGTATTCAGTCAATACCGCGTGGTCAGGTTTATGCTGGACAGGCATTGGGAATGAGTTATGCCCAAAATATGCGATTGGTTGTGCTACCCCAAGCATTTCGCAACATGATCCCTGTCTTTATGACCCAAACCATTATTTTGTTCCAAGACACTTCGCTAGTCTATGCAATTGGCGCCTATGATTTATTAAAAGGTTTTGAGATTGCTGGTAAAAACTTTGGGCGTCCGATTGAAACCTATTTACTAGCCGCAGTTACCTATTTCTTGATTTGTTTCACCCTATCCAGAATCGTTCGCAGGATTCAGCAAAAAGTTGCCATCATTCGATGAGTTTAGAAAGTAAATAGAAATGATTGAGTTACAACATATTTCAAAATGGTATGGTCAGTTTCAGGTTCTGACCGATTGCTCGACCACTATTAAAAAGGGGGAGGTTGTGGTGATCTGCGGACCATCAGGATCTGGCAAATCAACCCTGATTAAAACGATTAATGCCCTTGAGCCATTTCAGGAGGGTGAGCTGATTGTGAACGGTATTCGTTTGCATGACCCTAAAACAGATTTACCGAAGTTGCGGGCAAAGGTTGGCATGGTGTTTCAGCACTTTGAGTTGTTTCCGCATCTCTCGGTCATGGAAAACTTAACCATCGCCCAAATTAAAGTACTCAATCGCTCTCTAGAAGATGCTAAACAGCATGGCCTTAAATACCTCGAGCGCGTGGGCTTGCTAGAGCAAAAGGATAAGTTCCCAGGCCAACTGTCTGGCGGTCAGCAACAACGGGTTGCGATTGCGCGCGCTCTATGTATGGATCCAATGGTAATGTTATTTGATGAGCCGACCTCAGCCCTTGATCCTGAAATGGTTGGGGAGGTTTTGGATGTCATGGTGAAACTTGCGCAAGAGGGCATGACTATGTGTGTGGTTACTCACGAGATGGGATTTGCCAAGAAAGTGAGTCACCGAGTTATATTCATGGATAAGGGAATCATTGTGGAGGATTGCTCACGAGATGAGTTTTTTGGTAATCCAGATGCTCGATCACCGCGGGCAAAAGACTTCCTTTCTAAGATTTTGGCCGACTAAGCCTTAGTCTTTTCTGCCTTTGCCCGTCCAAAATACAATAGTCAATAGAATCACTAGGGCAAGTAGTCCCTCTAGAACAAACAAGAGCATTGGGTATTCATCAAATAATTGAGCGAGCATGG
>DENG01000068.1:2718-9796 GCA_002359975.1 Polynucleobacter sp. UBA2650 | reverse complement strand
ACAAAATCCAGCTCCGGACCATCGGCGTCTTCATCTTTACCGCGCACTCCCAAGATCATTGAGACGGTCCTAACTGAAGATGCTGCATCATCGGCTAGCCTGTCCCCAGTAAACTTTAGTGACATCCCGGGATGGAATGAAGATGCGCTTGCCGATGCTTGGCAGGCATGGCTACAAAGTTGCAATGCCTTACGAAAGCGTAAGACCGGCCCGGTCAACTGGATTTCGGTTTGTGATCGTGCCAATGCTCAAAAGCCTAGAGACGCCAAAGCGTTTTTTGAGAATCACTTTCGGGCCTACTCGGTTCGCAATCAGGTAACTGGAAAGTCCGAGGGACTGGTCACTGGCTATTACGAGCCGATTATGAATGGCTCGCGGGTTCGAACAGAGCGCTATTCCGTTCCCTTATATGCTTATCCTAAAACGTGGGCGAGAGCAAAGCCTAATCCAGCACCAACACGTGCAGAGTTGGTAAGTTCTGGTTTGCTAAAGGGTTCTGAAATTGCTTGGGTAGAAGACCCTATTGCAGCTGCATCTATGCAGATACAGGGGTCAGGAAAGATTCGCCTTGATGGTGGACAGATCGTGCGCTTTGGCTTTGCTGGAACTAATGATCAACCCTTTAAATCCAGTGCACAGTGGCTCTTGGATCGTAAAGAAATTACACGTGCAGAAGCGACGATGCAAGGAATTTCTGAGTGGGGAAAGCGTAATCCGAATAAGGTTCAAGAGATGCTCAATGCTAATCCGCGCTTTGTATTCTTCAAAGAACTTCCGCCATCCGCCAATCAGGATTTGGGACCGATCGGCGCCTTGGGTGTGCCATTAAGTCCAGGACGCAGCATTGCTATTGATCCCCGTGCTATTCCGCTAGGAGCGCCGGTTTTTCTAGAAACTACACAGCCCTTAAGTAACCAGCCTATACGACGCTTAGTCATGGCCCAAGATACCGGTAAGGCGATCGTGGGGCCAGTGCGGGTTGATTATTTCTGGGGAACTGGTGATGAGGCTGGTGAATTAGCAGGCAGAATGAAGCAAAATGGTCGTGTTTGGTTATTGCTACCGCGAAGGGATTAAAAATGTCATACAACACCATCTTGACGGAGACCGAAGGCAAGGTTGCCATCATTACCTTAAATCGACCTCAGGTCCTCAATGCACTAAATGATGAGTTAATGAACGAGCTCGGCACTGCCTTATTAAAGTTTGATGCGGATGACTCGATTGCTTGCATGATTATTACGGGAAGCGAAAAAGCATTTGCTGCTGGTGCAGATATTGGCAAGATGGCAAAGCTTGATTTTCAGGAGACCTATCGCAATAACTTCATTAGCCGTAATTGGGAAACGCTCACCAAGGTTCGTAAACCAGTGATTGCCGCAGTATCTGGCTACGCTCTAGGTGGTGGCTGTGAACTTGCCATGATGTGCGACATGATTATTGCGGCTGATACCGCTAAATTTGCTCAACCTGAAGTGAAGCTTGGCATTGTTCCGGGGTCGGGTGGGACACAACGATTGACACGCGCAGTCTCGAAGTCCAAAGCAATGGATCTATGCCTAACTGGACGAATGATGGATGCTACAGAAGCCGAGCGCAGTGGTTTGGTGGCGCGCATTTATCCAGCCGCTCAATTGATGGTCGAAACTAAAGCAATCGCACAAACCATTGCAGCGATGCCACTTCTTACTCTAATGATGGTGAAAGAAAGTGTAAATGTGGCCTTTGAGATGAGCTTGAGCGAAGGAATTCGTTTTGAGCGAAGACTCTTTCATGCTTGTTTTGGAACTGAAGATCAAAAGGAGGGTATGGCTGCGTTTTTAGAAAAGCGACCTGCCCAATTTAAGAATCGTTAGTTTTCTTAGCCTCTTTAGGCTAAGTAGGTTTGTGCTAGCCGAACCCAGTAATTAACGCCCACAGGAATTAGTGCGTCATTAAAATCGTATGAGGGGTTATGCAAATGGCATGGCCCCATTCCATGACCAGCAATTCGGTGATCGCCATCACCGTTCCCTAAAAATACATAGCATCCTGGCTTTTTAAGAAGCATGAAGGCAAAGTCTTCTGCTCCCATAGTGGGATCAATGCGCAAATTAACGCGTTCTGCTCCAACCAGTTCTTTCATGACCTTGCTTGCAAACTCTGTTTCTTTTTCATGATTAATGAGGGGCGGATAATTACGCTTGAATGCAATACTGGCTTTGCAGTCAAATGCCCCCGCAACTTGATTGCTAATCTCATTAAGGCGGCGCTCGATTAAGTCTAATACTTCAAGAGTAAAGGTCCGAACCGTTCCGCCTAAGATGGCGGTATCCGGGATAACGTTACTGGTCTCGCCCGCATGAAACTGCGTAATGGAGATCACTGCTGCATCAACAGGGCGCTTATTACGGGTAATGATGCTTTGTAGGGCTTGGGCAATCTGAACACCAGCCATTACAGGATCGGCACTATTGTGAGGAAGTGCTGCATGGCCACCTTTCCCCTGAATTTCAATACTGAACTCATTGCTCGAGGCCATCATAGGGCCGCTTATTACACCAAAGTGCCCCTCACCCAATCCGGGCCAGTTATGCATGCCAAAGACAGCATCGCAAGGAAATTGCTCAAAGAGACCATCATTAATCATTTCTTGTGCACCCGCACCACCTTCTTCAGCAGGTTGAAAGATAAAGACAACGCTACCCTTAAACTCACGATGATTGGATAAGTATTGCGCCGCACCTAGCAGCATCGCAGTATGGCCATCATGACCACAGGCATGCATTTTTCCAGCATGGGTAGAGGCGTGGGGGAAGGTATTTTTTTCTTGTAAGGGCAGGGCATCCATATCGGCTCGCAGACCAATCATTTTTCCGGGACCAAGCTCGCCATCAATCCGTCCGACCACCCCAGTTTTACCCAAACCTTTAAATATTGGGATTCCCCAGCTAGAAAGTGCCTCTGCCACTAACTCAGCGGTCCGTTTTTCCTCAAAACGCAACTCCGGATGAGCATGGATATTGCGGCGGATTTGTGCAATCGATTGGGCAGATTCAAGGATTTCAGGAAGGATTCTCATAGAACAATATTAGCCCAAAGCGATACACTAAGCATTAAGGCGATTTAACTGAAAAAAAGTGCAATAAATACTGATGATTACCCATAAACCATGGCGTTCGTCCTACCCTGCTGGCGTGCCGCATGAGCTCGATTACGGAGCATATGGCTCTTTATTAGATCTTTTGGATGAGTCATTTACTAAGCATGCCAATCAGCCAGCATATTGGTGCATGGGCAAGCATTTTTCATATCAAGCCATTGATCATGCCTCTAAAAATCTGGCTACATATCTACAAAGCTTAGGTTTAAAGAAAGGTGCGCGGGTAGCTATCATGCTGCCCAATATTCCACAATATCCAATTGCTTTATATGCGGTATTGCGAGCTGGATATATTGTTGTCAGTATTAATCCTTTGTATACGCCCCGAGAGTTATCTGCACAATTAAGTGATTGTGGTGCAGAGACTATCTTATTGCTGGAGCATTTTGGTAAAACTCTTGAGGATGCATTTGCAATAGAAGGGCAAGCGATTGCACTTAAGCATGTGGTGATCACTAGCATCGCCGAGATGTTGGGTTGGAAGGGCCCTTGGTTAGATCGCTTTATTCGTACATTTAAGCGCAAGGTAGTTCCATACGTATTACCCAATCACTTACAGAGTATTCAATTTAGTCAAGCGCTTGAGCGTGGAGCGCAGCTAAGCTATCAAAAACCAGCTATATCGCAGAGCGATATAGCTCTACTGCAGTACACAGGCGGTACGACGGGTATATCGAAGGGTGCGATCCTGACCCATCGAAATTTAATTGCAAATGTCATGCAAATTGAGGCATGGCTAAAACCCATTCAGCAACGCAAGACTATAGAAGCCTGGCATTTTTTATGTGCTTTGCCGATGTATCACATCTTTGCATTAACGGGCTGTGGTTTATTAGGTATGCGTCTTGGAGCACGGATACTTTTGGTTCCTAACGCCCGCGACCTGCCGAACTTGATTGGAATTTTGAAAGAATTTCCAGAAATAAATGTATTCCCAGGCGTTAACACCTTGTTTCAGGCGCTGCTCAATAACTCCAAGTTTACCGATTTAGATTTCTCGCGCTGGGCCCTAACTATTGGCGGGGGTATGGCGGTACAACGATCTGTGGCGGAGCGTTGGCAGGCATTAACAGGAACGGTTATTACTGAGGGGTATGGTTTGTCGGAAACCTCACCAGTGGCATCTTGTAACACGCCACTTGCTCAAGAATTTACGGGCTCGATTGGCTTACCGCTACCCGATACCGAGATGTGTATCCGTGATGAGGATGGGCGAGATTTGGTAGCAGGTCAGGTTGGTGAAATTTATATTCGCGGACCACAAGTGATGTCAGGCTATTGGCAACAAGAGAGCGAAACCTCCAATGTCTTGGGATCGGATGGCTACTTTAGAACGGGTGATATTGGTTTAATGGATGAGGCCGGTTATTTCAAGATTGTTGATCGAAAAAAAGACATGATCTTAGTGGCTGGTTTTAATGTTTATCCGAATGAAGTGGAAGATATCGTCGCTTCGATTCCGGGCGTGGTTGAGTGCGCTGTTGTTGGTGTGCGACAGACATCGTCTGGAGAGGCAGTTAAGTTATTTGTAGTGCGTGAAGATTTAAATATCACCGAGAGTCTCATCGTGGACGTTTGTAATCGAGAACTTACGCACTACAAACGGCCAACACAAATTGAGTTTAGAGAAAGCCTGCCCAAGAATAATGTGGGCAAAATCTTGCGCCGTGTTCTGCGCGATGAGAGTAATGCTTAGTCAAATTCTTCGTTTGGTAGCGCTATAGAATCGGCAGCAAACTTAATTGCCTCTAAAGAATAAGGCGCATTAACTGCTTTTTGCAGGGATTTTGGTAAGTGCTCAATCACGCCCAGTAAGGGTGCAGTAATACGGTCACGAAGTGCGTTGATGTTTTCATCGCGGTATGGCATTTCATGGCTAATACAGTTAGCGACCCAGCCGGCTAACTTCAAACCTCTTTTTTCAATGGCTTCCACCGTTAATAAAGTGTGATTTAAGCAACCCAAACGAATACCTACAGACAAAATAAGGGGAAGATCGATTAGTTTGCAAAAATCAGAGAGATCCTGCGTCTCATTGATTGGGGTCAAGAAGCCGCCAGCTCCCTCCACAATCACATAATCTACCGCTTGTTGAATTCCTTGAAAACCCTTGAGCATTTCTTGCGGATCTAATTTGACACCTTTTTCTTTTGCTACCAAATGGGGCGCAGCTGGAAATTCAAGAACATATGGGCAGAGCAACTCCCTTGGAATTTTATTACCACCAGCAATTACATAGGTCTCAATATCTTCGTTACGTAATTGACCGACTTGGTCCATGTAAGTGCCTGCAACTAGAGGTTTAAAGGCTGAAGCAGAGCCATGCTTAGATTGATTTAATTTATAGACGATAGCAGCCGTTACTAAAGTTTTGCCAACCTCTGTATCGGTACCAGTAATAAAGTAAGAATGTGTCATGATGACCGTCCCTTCGATTCAAGATCGAAAAGAGTTTTTGCTAATACAGAAATCTCAGCGTGGGTGTGGGTGGCAGACAGAGTCATACGCAAACGAGACATTCCTTGTGGCACGGTAGGCGGACGAATCGCCGGAATCCAATATCCGGCAAGGTCTAAATCTTTGGCTAGTTGAAGTGCAGTTTCATTGCTTCCGACGACAATGGGCTGAATTGCAGTATCTGACTTTAATATTTGCCAGGTCTTAAATTGTGCGAGATTTTGCCAATGCGTGATATTGCTTCGCAGTTTGGTACGGGCTTCCTGACCAGCTCGACCTTTTATCAGATCAAGACTTTGTATTAAGGCAAAGGCTACAGCAGGAGAACTTGCGGTACTGTAAATATAGGGGCGAGCCTTTTGAATTAACCACTCAATCAGGAGCTCATGAGCACAAACGAACGCTCCACTGAGGCCTGCTGCTTTGCCAAGAGTGCCAATATAAATAAGACGTTCGGAGCAAAGACCACTATCTTCCAAAATGCCGTGACCCTGATTTCCTAAAACACCAAAGCCATGGGCATCATCGATTAAAAGTAAGGCATCATGCTGCTCAGCTAGTTGAAGTAGTTCGCCTATTGGTGCTAAATCGCCATCCATACTGAAGACACCATCAATGACGATGAGTTTGTGCTCAGAAGAATCTCGTTTGAGTTCATCCCCGAGCGGACCCAGATCGCGATGATCAAAGATAAACACATCGGCATTACTTTGCCCTTTGGCGAGCCGGACGCCATCAATTAGAGAGGCATGATTTAGGCGAGCTGAATAGATTCTGGAAGCACTACTCTTGAGATTGCTGAGTGCAGTAATCGCACTGATATTGGCTAGATAGCCGGTAGAAAAAAACAGGGCGTTAGCCTTAGGTATTGATTGAGCTTGGGTCTGAGCCAGTTTTGTTTCTAGCAAATCATGAATCGTTTGATGCCCGCTAATTAAATGTGAGGCGCCGCTGCCAACCCCAAATCGCCGCGCTCCCTCTGCAAGTGCATTAATTAGTTCAGGGTGGTTGGCAAAGCCGAGGTAGTCATTGCTGCAAAAGGCTTGTAGTTCTCGTCCTGCAATGTGTATTCGTGTGCCACATGGGGATTCAACGGTTCGGATCTTGCGCCTGAGTAACTGAGCATCTAGTTCTGCTAGTCCCTGAGTAATTTGGTTTTTTACAAAGAACATATCTGCTAGATATCTTTAGGACTATTTAGAGGTATTAAGGGTTTTATTAAGGGCTTGGCAAATACCCTTACTCATTAATTCTATTTCTGTGTCACTCAGAATATAAGGTGGCATGACATAGACCGTTTGCCCAATTGGTCTTATCAAAACACCTTCTTGCATCCCCCTTTGAAATAACTCTTTTGAGAGGGTTTCTGGGTTTTTAATTGAGTGCTCATGAATATCAAATGCAAAGATCATACCCTTCTGACGAACATGCTTAATTCGTTCATCAGCGAGCGTCCACGCAAATGCTTCCCAAATCTTT
>DENG01000068.1:1356-2665 GCA_002359975.1 Polynucleobacter sp. UBA2650 | reverse complement strand
GTATAAGAATGCGAATGCAGAAATGCTTGATTTAAATCATCGGCATAAAAGGCTGCATAAATAGAGTCGCGGGTTAAACAAATGGATAAGGGTAGATATCCAGCACTAATGCCTTTTGATAAGGTTAAGAAGTCTGGCCAAATACCAGCCTGTTCACAGGCAAAGAATGTTCCCGTACGCCCGCACCCCACTGCGATCTCATCGGCAATGAGATGGACGCCATATTGTTGGCAAAGCGCCGCCGCTTTCTGGACGAAGATGGCCGAGTGCATGGCCATTTGCCCAGCGCATTGGACTAATGGCTCAATAATCAGAGCTGCAATCTCAGTGTGATTTTTTTGTAAACACAGCTCAAGGTCCGCAATAGCTCGTTTAGCGATATCCTCAGCACTTTCTTTGGACTGCGCTTGCCGAGCATCGGGAGACATGACGACATAAACATCTTGTAAGAGAGAGCCATAGGCTTGTTTAAATAAGGTGACATCCGTTACTGCTAATGCGCCCAAGGTCTCACCGTGATAACTATTTTGTAAACAAATAAATTTCTTTTTTGCAGACTTGCCCTGAATTTTCCAGAAGTGATGACTCATTTTTAAAGCGATTTCAACAGCAGACGCACCATCGCTGGCATAAAAGGCATGGCCTAAATGCCCCTGGCTTAATTGACTCAAACGTTCAGATAGTTCAATGACGGGTTGATGTGTGAAGCCCGCTAACATAACGTGCTCAATGGTATTAAGTTGTTCAATGATGGCTTGATTAATTTTTGGATTAGCATGACCAAATAAATTGGTCCACCAGGAACTAATGCAATCAAGAAAACGATTGCCTGCGGCATCAATCAACCACGGACCCTCCCCATGATGAATCGCCACTAAGGGATAAGCTTCGTGATGTTTCATTTGGGTACAGGGATGCCATACCGAAGCAAGGCTTCGTGCAACCCAATCCACAGAATTGGAGGGGCTATTCATAGGCTTATTGGAACACTCATTGAGGGATTTAGTCTTATATCTGTTATGTTATTGGTTTTAGAGATTAAGTCATAGAAAATGATGTCAGCCCACCAAACCACAGCCCCCCTCGTTCAGGTAAAACCAAGAGCTCCCGCCGTCAGAGTGGCATGGACCCTCGAGCAGGTGGCGGCTTTATACGATCTTCCATTTAATGAACTCATGTTCCAGGCTCAAGAGACCCACCGTCAGTATTTTCCAGAGGGTGATGTCGAGCTGGCTACGCTTTTATCAATTAAGACCGGGGGCTGTCCCGAGGACTGTGGCTATTGCCCTCAAGCGGCTCGCTACCATAC
>DENG01000068.1:0-1324 GCA_002359975.1 Polynucleobacter sp. UBA2650 | reverse complement strand
GCAGCTAAGGCAGCGGGCTCCAATCGTTTTTGTATGGGGGCTGCTTGGCGCGAACCCAAGGACCGTGATGTGGAAAAGGTGGTTGAGATGATTAAGGGCGTAAAAGCTCTTGGCCTAGAAACCTGTGCCACTTTGGGAATGCTCGAGCCCTCTCAGGCTAAGTCTCTGAAAGATGCAGGCCTTGATTTTTATAACCATAACTTAGATACCAGTGAAGATTTTTACCCCAATGTCATTCAAACCAGAAACTATCAAGATCGACTAGATACTCTTCAGCATGTGCGCGATGTAGGAATGTCAGTCTGTTGTGGGGGGATTGTTGGTATGGGTGAAAGTCGGGAGCAACGAGTTTCATTTATAGCTCGCTTAGCTAATCTTGAGCCCTACCCAGAATCGGTTCCCATTAATCATTTAGTGCCTGTGGCTGGCACTCCCCTTGAATCCCAAGCCAAGTTAGACCCCCTGGAATTTGTGCGCACTATCGCAGTAGCCCGAATCACGATGCCAAGAGCAAGGGTTCGTTTATCAGCAGGACGTCAGGAACTCGGCAAGGCGATTCAAGCCATGTGTTTTCAGGCGGGCGCAAATTCTATTTTTTATGGCGATCAGTTACTAACAACTGGTAATCCAGAGGCCGAAGCAGATCGTCAATTACTTACCGAACTGGGTCTCAAAACCAAAGAAAGTTGTAAGACTGAAGTGCGGGTATGACAAGCAGTTTTCCAGGTAAAAATAGAAGCCCCATCGATCAACTCATTTCGGAGTTTGATACTGCTTTACGTTCGATTGCAGGGGGCGCCCATTACCGAAGACCCATTCCTAAAACCCAATTAGAAAATGATCTAAATAATAAGCAAGTACTTACTTCTGATAGTGATATGGGCCCTGATGAGCGTGCTCATTCTGCTGGTTTAATGCGGGTTAATCATGTTGGCGAGGTTTGCGCCCAAGCCCTATATCAGTCGCAAAGGTTGCTAGCAAAAGACCCCAAAACACGAGCTCTTTTGGATCAAGCGGCGCTTGAAGAAATGGACCATATGGCCTGGTGTGAAGAGCGTTTGAAAGAGCTTGATTCGAGGCCCAGTTTATTAAACCCCATTTGGTATCTTGGATCCTTTGGAATGGGGTTTTTGGCAGGGCTTGCAGGAGACCGTTGGAGTTTAGGATTTGTGGCTGAAACAGAAAAGCAAGTAGAGCGCCACTTAGATCATCATCTAGAAAAATTACCCATCACTGACCATCGTTCGCGGGCGATTGTCAGGCAGATGCGTGAGGATGAAATAGAGCATGGTGCTAGTGCACTGAGTGCTGGCGGACAAGAATT
>DENG01000057.1:4709-6010 GCA_002359975.1 Polynucleobacter sp. UBA2650 | reverse complement strand
CCCTCGTAGGTTCCCTTGTTGCAGCCTCACTTTTAGTGGGCTGCAATGAGTCGGGGATGAGTGCTTCTAAGCGTCCTGATATTGCTCCATATATGGGTGCTGACAACGGCTTTATGGCTAAGGGTTGGAAACCGGGTGATCAAGCAAGTTGGACTGCGGAAATCACCAAGCGGAATCAATCTCAATCCGAATACAGTCGAATCAAATAAGAACTAAAACAACCAAACTGATTTGAGGAAATTTGCATGAACCTATCTTTGAGCGGTATTGCTCGTACTTTATTGTTGACCTTGGGTCTCGCTTTAGCAGGTGTTAGTGCTGCTCAGCAAGGGGCCCAATCACCAACTCCACAAAAAGTGGAGTCGGTCAACATTATGGATGTCGGTCGCGCACCCAATGCCACTTCACAAGCAGCAATTGAGGCCGGGAAAAATCAGCCTGGTAACAATGCGCCCATTTGGAGAACGGTTAATAGTGAAACCATTAATTACACATCAATACCTGGTGCAGAAAATGGTGTATTGATTCAAAAAACAGGTCAAGAGTGGCGCCTAATTCGAAATGGTGTAATTACAGTCTATGGCGCTTGGCTTCTTACCTTTGTATTTTGTGCAATTGTCGCGGTATTTATTTTGAAGGGCTCGATCAAGCTGCATGAGCCAATGTCGGGTAGAAAGATTCAGCGATTTACCTTACTAGAGCGCATTACGCATTGGACTATGGCCTTTACTTTTGTTGCTCTTGCAATTACAGGAATTTTGATCTTGTGGGGTAAGTATTTCTTATTACCTCTCATGGGGCCTGGACTCTACGGACCATTTTTACTTGCGTGCAAGAACATTCATAACTTTGTCGGACCTGCATTTACAGTCAGCATTCTTGTTTTCTTCATTTTGTTTGTGAGACGCAATCTTCCAGAGCAGGGTGATTGGGAATGGGTTAAAGGTTTGGGTGGTTTGCTTACAGGAAAGCATATTCCAGCTAACTTCTTCAATCCTGGTGAAAAGATGTTGTTCTGGGTGCTTCTAGTAATCCTTGGCTCCATTGTTTCCGCTTCGGGTTGGGTCCTTAACATGATTGTGCCGTTTATTCAAATTGAGTACTTCCGTGGCACGATGCAAATCGCTAATATTGTCCATAACGTTGGCTCCATTTTGATGGTAGCGATGGCGCTCGGACACATGTACATTGGCTCAATCGGTATGCAGGGCTCATTGGATGGGATGCGCACTGGAAATTGTGACGAAACTTGGGCTAAAGAGCATCATCAACGTTGGTATAACAAATTAGGAAAGGGTTGA
>DENG01000057.1:2035-4564 GCA_002359975.1 Polynucleobacter sp. UBA2650 | reverse complement strand
GGAAATTTTCAGTTATGCCAATCGATTAATGCGGTTGCCATGAAGTACAAAAAAGCAGGTACTCCAGACCCTGCACCGTGTGTCGCACCACCACCATTCGTAGCTCCAGTGACCGCCGCTGCACCAGCACCGGCTCCAGCTGCTGCCCCTGCCAAGAAATAAGACAAGCAGGTAGGCAAACCAAGATCCCCAAGTTTTATCTTGGGGATTTTTTTATCCCAACTCGGGATTGAGGGTATATCGCCCCATGATTTGAGCATTACCCAGAATATGACGCTGAAGTGCTGCCAGGGCAGTTTTGCCATCAAAAATCCCACCTAAAGCGAGGGATGGGGTGTCTAGGGCGTAGATTGTAAAAATGTAGTGATGCCAGATACTGTCATTCCAGGGAGGGCAGGGGCCATCGTAGCCAAAGTAATTACCCTTCATTTCTGCATCGCCTGAAAACCATACGGTGTAATCATTAATACCATGAGCGCCACCAATGGGCGTATCGGGTCCAGACTTGCCTTTGGGGCTTACCTCTGAAGAAAGCTTACCAGCGGGGATCTCACGAACATCCTTTGGGATGTCGACTAGAACCCAGTGAAAGAAATCAATTCGGGGCAAAGAAGCTGGTACCGTTTTACCCTCTTGGTTCACATCATCGGGCTTGGAAGGTACGTCAGGATCATGGCAAATGATGGCAAACGATTGGGTGCCAGCGGGCACATCATCCCATACCAAATGGGGATTGCGATTAGAGCCTAAGCAAACATGGCCACGATCATTCGGGATACAAAAGGCAAATTCTCCGGGGATCAGTTCACCATTCTTAAAGCTATTGCTAATCAGGCGCATAGAGGTCTCCTAGTGATGACGATAGATAAAGCTATTGTGCAATAAATTCTCGGGCTAGGAACTTGGTAGCCTCTTTACTTTGAGGGTTTTTAAAGAATTGTTCAGGCGTGGCGATTTCTAGGATTTGGCCATCTTGCATAAAGAGTACCGTATTAGCTAGGCGCTGCACCTGAGCCATGTTGTGGGATGCAAATATCACCACCTTAGATTCTTGAGCCAATTGCGTCATCATGGCCTCAACATCATCGCTTGCATTTGGATCTAGATTAGCGGTGGGCTCGTCGAGCATGACTAATTTGGGATTTTGTAAACGGGCTCGTGCGAAGCATAATTTTTGACGCTCACCCGCAGACAGTTTCTGGGCGGGATTATTTGCTAGATGGCTGAGGCCTACTCTCGCTAGCGCTTGATCAATGTCAGCATCACTCACGGCAATATTGGTGTCACGTAATAGTTTTAGATGCTCGCGCACACTTGCCTTGAGCATAGGGGTGTAGTGCAAGACCAATGCACTTTCATGTTTATCAAATGGGCTTACACAGGATCCCGCATCAGGTTTAATCAAGCCATGGATAAGGCGCAATAAGGTGGTCTTGCCGGCTCCATTGGGGCCAACCAAGGCAATCATGCCGTTCATGGGGATCTCAATGTGATTAGCACTAAAGATCGAACGCCCATCAGCAAAAACCTTCGTTTGGTCTAGTGTTAAGAGTTTATCCATAACGACGCTCCGCAATTTGGCGCACTACAAATATGAAAATATTTGCCAGTAAGACAATGCCGAGGAGCACAATGCCTAGAGAGAGCGCTAAAGCAAGATCACCCTTGCTGGTCTCTAAAGCAATCGCGGTGGTCATGGTGCGGGTAACCCGATCAATATTGCCACCCACAATCATTACAGCACCCACTTCGGAGATGGCTCTAGCAAAACCCGCTAGGATGGCAATGGTGAGGGAGAAGCGACAGTCCCAGATCAGCCATTTAAGGCGCGCAAGGGGCGGTAGACGTAAGGCCATAAATGGCTCCCGATGAACCCTCCACGAGTCTTCTAAGATCTGACGGCTCAATGCAGCAATAAGTGGGGTCGTAATAAAAAACTGGGCAACGATCATCCCTTTAACTGTAAATAACCAGCCCCATTCGCCAAAGGGACCGCTACGCGATAGGATTAAATAGACCAAGACCCCGACGATCACCGTGGGTACCCCCATTAGGCTATTGAGGATCACAATAGCCACCTTCTTACCAGCAAACTCTTCAGTAGCTAGCCATGCGCCCAAAGGAAGTCCGATGAGGGTTCCAAGAAAGAGGGCGGTTAAGCTAACCTGGATCGAGGTTAAAACGATCCGAATGATTGCGGAGTCAAGCTGGGCCAGTAAGGAAAAGGCGTCGACAAATGCTTGGTACATGATTCTTGGATAGCGTTCCTATCAGTGAAGTCTTGTGATTCTAACAAGCCAATCAAAGCAGCGTGGGACGACAGTGGCACAATCAGGGAATGGAATATACCGTCTGCGTTTTCTGTGGCTCACGGCCTGGTAAGAACCCCAACTGGGCCTCTGCGGCACAAGATCTGGGTTGCCAAATTGCCGGTCTTGGTTGGCGTCTCGTTTTTGGTGGGGGAGGACGGGGCTTAATGGGCGAGGTGGCGCGTGGCGCACTTTCTTGCCAAGGAAAAGTGGTTGGGAT
>DENG01000057.1:0-1952 GCA_002359975.1 Polynucleobacter sp. UBA2650 | reverse complement strand
GTAGTGCTTCCCGGTGGTATTGGTACCTTTGAAGAGTTGTTTGAGGTTTGGACGGGTAATCACATTAAGGCGTATACCAAGCCCATTGTTCTTGTTAATCTCGAGGGGTTCTACGATGGCTTACTTGCATTCGCCAATGAGGTTCGTAAAGAAGAGTTTCTGATTGAGCAGCACTTTACCCATCTGAAGGTGGTTAACTCGGTCACCGAAGCAATTGCCTTATTGCAGGAACAGGCACACTAAATTACGATCATTACAACTATGGCAGAAGTTATCTGTTTATGTAATCAAATTTGGGATGAGGATTTGCGAGAGTATCTAGCAAATCATGAGATTAATTCAATTGAAGAGTTGCGGGAAGAAGCATCGATTTGCAATAAATGCATGCAGTGCGAAGAGCTCGTACAAGCAGAAATCTATCATGCACGTATGAAACGCCAACAGAATCCTCACTAGTTCAATGGGTGGACTACGCGTGATCACGCTCAATATGCATAAAGGGCTTTCGCCACTAAAGGTAGACTCTACGGTTTATCGTTTGCGTCAAAAATTACGATCGCATCATCCAGATCTAATCTTCATTCAGGAACTACAGCAAGAGAACGTGCGACGTCAGCGTCGCTTTGCCAGTTGGCCAAAGCATGAGATCACCCATTTTCTGGCCGATGGCATCTATCCGGACTGGCACTATGGAAAGAATGCCGAATATCGACATGGGCATCACGGTAATGCGATCTTGTCAAAGTTTCCTTTGCATAAAGGTATCAATTACGATATTTCGGAGTATCGGTTTGAGAGACGTGGCTTACTACACAGTACGATTGAGCTAGAGAGACATAAGACCATTCATTGTTTTTGTGTTCACCTGGCTCTTTTGCAGCGAGGTCGGGAGCGCCAACTTACGACCATCTTGCATCATATTGAACATCTATCGGGCAATCATCCCACGATTATTGCTGGCGATTTCAATGATTGGCGTAATACGATTAGCAAGCCGATGGGGCAGGCTGGGTTTGTGGATGTCTTTGAGAGTCTGTATGGCGCCCCTGCAAGGACCTTTCCGAGCGTTAGACCCGTATTACCGATGGATCGTATTTATGTCAGGGGCTTATCGATTCAAAAAGCAGAAATCCTCACCGAATGGTCTAAGCTATCAGATCATCTCGCTATTTATGCTGAATTAGGTCATTAGGACAGGATACGACGATGCTGCATTTATTCTCAGGGGGCTTAATGGGGTATTCAATCCCATGGTTTTTGATCCTGCACCTGATTGTCACCATCCTTTTCTTTCTTCGGATTATTTGGATTCGACGGCCAGTGAGTGTTGCAATCTCTTGGTTACTCATTATTGTGACCTTCCCAGCGATTGGCCTGATTCTTTATCTCACCATCGGAGAGCGACCTGTTGGTAGAACCCTGACTAATAAGATTATTCGGATGGAAAAGGAGTATGCCAAGATTAGTAAGGCCATGCGCCTACTGCATGAGCCAGATCGCGCTTTATTAAAACAGGATGCCCACGCAATTAGCCTACTAGCTCAAGCAAAAAATGGAGCACCGGTTGCTGCAGGAAATCAGATAGAGCTCTTTACTAATTCATTAGAGATATTGCAGCATTTCATAAACGAAATAAATAGTGCCAAAACATCATTGCATCTGGAGTTTTATATTTGGGCCCTTGGTGGCGATGCAGATCGAGTGGCTGAAGCATTGATTGCAGCATCAAAGCGAGGTATTAAATGCAGAGTTCTGCTCGANNGAGGGATTAAATGCCGAGTTCTGCTCGACTCCTTAGGTAGTGCCAAATGGTTTAAGTCTGCATGGCCGAGACGTTTTCAGGATGCCAATATTGAAGTCACCGAGGCCCTGCCCATTCAGTTTGGCCGTTTTCAGTTCAGGCGCGCTGATCTGCGCTTGCATCGCAAAATCTTTGTCATTGACGGGGAAAC
>DENG01000011.1 GCA_002359975.1 Polynucleobacter sp. UBA2650 | reverse complement strand
CTCAAGCTATTGTGGGAGGATCGACGGGCATCTGACCGCACGGAGCGTTTGCGTTTATATCAGGTCTTGTCTGAGTAACTATGTCCGTAGCTTACGATAATGCATTTGATCACTTGGTCATTATTACTAGAACTCGCTTAAGCGATTTTGTAAGAATATTTGAGCAGTCCGGTTTTAAATTAACACCCCTTGCTAAACATAATTTAGGTTCCATTAATAGACTGATTGTTCTTGATTCTACTTACATTGAATTACTAGGATGGGAATCTGACAAACCACTCGTTAGAAAAGAAATAGCCAATTTAGATTACGGATTAGATGCATTGGTTTTTAGAACAAATGATGCTGAATACACTTACCAACGTTTGCTAAGGCTTGGGTTTGAAGTGCAGCCTGTTCAAAATCTTAGCCGCCCAGCTCAGTTAGGCGACAGAGAACTTACAGCAGAGTTCAGAACTGTACGTTTTATAAAACAACCTATTGATGGTCTTAGGATATATTTCTGCGAGCATCGGACACCTGATCTCGTTTGGAATCCAGAATGGCAAACCCATAAAAATCATGCAAAGTCTTTGGTCAATATTGAAATTGGCTGCAACTCTCCCAATAAGCTAGCCCAGACATTTAATCGATTGCTTGAGTTAGAGCCTCATGAAGAACTAGCAGACAGATCCATTAAGCTTCAACTAGAAAATATGACTCTTTCTCTTAAAGAACATGATCACGTATTTCCTGAGATAAACTTGGTAGAGATTCAAATACCAGAACAATTAATCAGTATCACAAACAAGTATTTGAAAGAAAATTTAGGGGGCTAACAATATGCAAAACACTTTTTTGATCAATATACGTGGAATTCGAAGAGTACTTATCGGTATATTGTTCCTACTACTGAGCCTTTCTATGGCAAATTTTGTTTATGCGCAAAGCGATAAGCCGCTAACTCTGGTGGTGCCATTTCCACCTGGTGGGAGTACTGATATCACGGCACGTACTATCCAAACCAAGCTCTCAGAACGCATTGGCCGTCCAGTTGTAATAGAAAATAGGCCCGGCGCTGCAAGTCAAATTGCAACGCAGTATGTAGCTCGTGCTAACCCAGATGGCAATACTCTTTTGGTTAGCTTTGATAACCATGCCATTAACCCAATAGTCAAGAAATTACCATACGATACCTTCAAAGACTTTACTGGGGTCGCTTTATTGGTACGTTTTCCTTTAGTCATTGCAGCCAACCCGTCAGTACCTGGGAATAATCTAAGTGGTTTTTTAGAGGCAGCAAGAAAAAATCCAAACTTTAGTTACGCCTCCACTGGGGTGGGATCTCTGAATCACTTAGCGATGGAAGATTTAAAGCGTCGTTCTGGGGTTGACGTTCTTCATGTTCCATACGGTGGTGGTGGCCCTGCAATTGCTGCTGTTGTTGGCAATACAGCCAGCTTAACCCTTTTGAGCTATGCCGCTGTCAAAGGTCAAATTGCAGCAGATAAGATGAAGCCATTGGCCGTGACCNNGGCCTTAAGAGGCTTCCCGATTTACCCAATACACCTACCGTTGCAGAATCTGGCTATCCTGGATTTGAGGCATATTCTTGGATTGGAGTATTTGCACCAGTCGGCACACCAAGCAATACTGTTAGCAAGTTAACGGCTGACCTTCAAGCCGTTTTAAATGATCCCGA
This sequence comes from Polynucleobacter sp. UBA2650, assembly GCA_002359975.1. Lineage (GTDB taxonomy): Bacteria > Pseudomonadota > Gammaproteobacteria > Burkholderiales > Burkholderiaceae > Polynucleobacter. The sequence continues at coordinate 1,874 of DENG01000011.1, read as the reverse complement.
GATTAAAACAAAGTTAACCCAAGGCGGCTTTGAGGTTCTTGCTGGTGACGGCCCATCTGCCGATCGCTATACCAAGCAAGAATTTGATCGCTGGTCTCAATTTGTTAGAACAACCAAACTAAAGCTGGAAGATTAATTTGAGTGATATGAAGCTCAATGGCGCTGAAGCCATGGTCAGAATGTTGGAACTTTATGGGGTGAAACATATATTTGGTTTATGTGGTGACACTAGCCTACCTTTCTATGATGCTCTTTATCGTCTTGACCATGGAATCGATCATGTTCTCACAAGAGATGAGCGGAGTGCTGGCTATATGGCAGACGCGTATGCCCGAGTCACAAATAGAGTTGGAGTATGCGAGGGGCCTAGTGGCGGTGGCGCCACTTATCTATTACCTGCGTTCGTCGAGGCCAATGAGTCTTCTATTCCGATTTTAGGTATTACATCGGATGTACCCGTTAGCTCACGAGGCCGCTTTCCGCTTACAGAACTAGATCAAGAAGCCTTATATAAGCCCCTGACAAAGTGGAACACTACTATTGATTTAGCTCAACAGATTCCTGGGGCGGTTAGAACTGCTTTCCGTGAAATGACTACAGGTCGACCAGGTACAAGCCATATTTGTTTTCCACACGACGTCCAGAAACACGAGGTCTCTCAGACGGAGCTATGGGCTCAAGACGGTCATGAGACCTTTCCAGCACAACGTTTTGTACCCAGTGAACCAGCCATACAAAAAGCAGTAGATCTTATTTTGCAAGCTCATTCACCGATTATTATTTGTGGGGGTGGCGTTGTTATCTCAGGAGCAGAAGCAGCTCTTACCAATTTAGTTGAACACTTCAATATTCCTGTTTGCACGACTGTGAGCGGTCAAGGAAGCCTAGCAGGCAACCACCCTCTAAATGCTGGTGTTGTTGGTTCTAATGGAGGGGTGATTGCGACGCGTAACATAGTCGCACAAGCTGACTTAGTATTTTTTATTGGCTGTCGCGCTGGCTCAACTACTACGGAGCATTGGCGCTTTCCTTCGCCCAACACCACCATTATTCATTTAGATATTGACGCCAATACGATTGGTGTTAACTACAAAACTCATGCCCCCCTACTGGGTGACGCCAAGCTAACCTTGGAGATAATTAATGCATTGCTTCAAAAACAGAGTGCCAATCGGACTAAGAAAGTAGTGGATGGCAAAACATTAAGCCTTCAAAGCAAAAAGGAGAAATTCGCTCCCTTTCTACAATTAGCCCAATCTAATGACAGCCCGATTGTTCCTGAACNNTGCCTAAAGATGCGATCATTTGTGCTGATCCAGGAACTCCATGCCCCTACTTTTCTGCTTATTTTTTATCTGATCTTCCTGGGCGTCATTTCATTACAAACCGAGCGCACGGCGCACTCGGCTATGCTATGTCTGCAGCAATTGGCGCAGCAATTGGGCGTCCGAACTTGAAATCTGTTGCCGTTATGGGAGATGGTAGTTTTGGTTTTACGGTTGGCGAATTAGAGACCATCACGCGTCGCAAATTNNAATTCAGTTTATGGATGGATTAAGGCAAGCCAGAAATCGGGCTATGACAAGCGGTATTTTTCAGTCGATTTTGAGCGGACAGATCATGCTCGAGTTGCTGCAGCATACGGTATTCAATCATGGCGAGTGGATAATCCACTGCAGTTAGATGAAGTTCTAAAGAAGGCCATTGAAAGTGGTGCCCCCGCCCTCGTTGATGTTATCTCTCAACCTCTTCAGGATGCTGCTGCCCCGGTTAGTCAATGGATGGGTTAAATCATCCCTGTTAATTAGTTCCCTATGAGTTTTTTAAGACTCTCGCGATTGCGAGTAGATGTTCCTGAGCTTCTCAAATTAGCC
>DENG01000001.1:3065-3199 GCA_002359975.1 Polynucleobacter sp. UBA2650 | reverse complement strand
GATGACGCAAAGCTTTTGTACCAGTTTTGGCAGCGATGTGAGACCTTATTTGGTCAAGACAAGCTATTAACTGAAATAGAGTACCTGCTTGGTCGACCGAGCCTGCCGCCGCACATTGATCGCGAGTTGATTGA
>DENG01000001.1:1386-2912 GCA_002359975.1 Polynucleobacter sp. UBA2650 | reverse complement strand
TTGCAAGTGCGCGGTATTGATTGGATTGAAACTGGCGGAGAGTTGGGAGCCTTGCTATTGGAGTCTAGACTCATTAAAGAGAAGTTACCTAGTTTTAATATTAAGCTTCGCCGCTCCAAGGATTTGTGTGCCTGGCAATTGCTAGAAAGCCCCGATCGTCTTGAAGTGCACCTTGTCAATCACCAGGCATTAAAACCTGGCAAGCAAAATAATTTATATGGCTTGTTTTATAGTAAACGCGAGGCACTACAAACCCTTCAATCTATTGCTAAACGTAATCAATTATGTGAAGGCTTACTAGGTTTTGAGAAACTACAACCCGGTAGCCCCTGTTTTGGTTTTCATGTGAAGCAATGCAAAGGGGCATGTATTGGGGTAGAGCCGCGCCGCTTGCATGATTTGCGGATCCAGACGGCTCTGCAGAAGTTAAAAGTATCTGTTTGGCCTTATCCCGCAGCCATTGGAATCAAGGAGGGCGATGATCTGCATATTTTTGATCACTGGTGTTACTTAGGAAGCGCAGTTAATGAGGATGAGGTTGAGGAGTTATTGCGCGATGGGACTCCAGAGTTTGATTTAGATATTTATAAATTGATTAAAAAGGCACTTAAATCGACGCTTCCTATTAACATTTTAGATTTAAAACACTATCACGCATATTCTGATGTCAACTAGATCCCATAGAAAATGAATCCTCTAATAAAAAAACGCGTTGCTATTATCGGAGCTGGAATAGCAGGGCTTTCTTGCGCTAGTGAGCTAGTCAAGGCAGGCTTTGAGGTCCATGTATTTGATAAAAGCAAGGGTGTGGGTGGTCGAATGAGTCACCGATACTATGAAGAGTGGGAGGCAGATCACGGTGCCCAGTACTTCACGGTTAAAGACCCATTATTTGGTACCCAAGTTACAGAGTGGATGAACGCAAAGGTGATTGCGCCTTGGGGCGGTAAGATTGTTACGCTGGATCGCAGCACCATACGTGCACTTGAGTCGACAACGCAACGCTTCGTTGGAGTGCCCGCTATGACTGCTCCAGCAAAATATTTAGCAAGCTCACTAAATGTTCATACTCAACATACTGTTGTTGGTCTCAAGCGTATTAATAATTTATGGCGCATTAATACAAAGGAGCAGGGTCCATTTGATCTTGCATTTGAATATCTGATATGTGCCATACCATCGGTTCAGGCTAGAGCATTAATTGGTCCATATTCAGAAAGCTTGGACACAAGCTGTAAAGATGTGGTGATGTTGCCTTGTTGGACTCTTATTGCTTACTTTAAGAAACCTCTAGACCTAGACTTTGATGGCGCCTTTGTTGAAGGCAGTCCTTTTTCATGGATTGCTAGAGATAATGCAAAGCCTGGTCGGTCAAGCTATGAGACTTGGGTAGCCCAAGCTAGTAATACGTGGTCGCAAGAGTATATTGACTTCAATCAATATGAAATAGAGCCTATTTTATTGAAGGCATTTAAGGATCTCACAGATCAGGATTGCGATTTATATCAAAGTCATTTATGGCGATA
>DENG01000001.1:0-1352 GCA_002359975.1 Polynucleobacter sp. UBA2650 | reverse complement strand
TCAACTGTAGAAGGTGCTTGGTTAAGCGGCTATCGGATGGCGCAATTCTTAAGTAGTAAGACCTAAGTGCCTACCAAGGAATGTCCTCTCCACGATAAGACTTGAACGAGCCAGTATCGGATGCTTGAAGATTTCCCAATATAGAAAGAATTTCACTAGCAGCCTCGCTAGGATCTCGACCAATCTCATCCCCACGAAAGGGCCTCGAAAGATTAGATTTCACGGTACCGGGGTGTATTGCCACCAACACTAAATTTGGCTGAGTTCGATGTAGCTCAATTGAGGCAGTTTTGATCAACATATTTAGGGCTGCTTTGGAGGCACGATAGCTGTACCAGCCGCCTAGCCGGTTGTCAGTAATGCTGCCCACTTTGGCAGAAAGGGTAGCAAAAACGCCACCTGCAGGATTCATGAGCTTAGAAAAATGCTTAATTGTCAGCGCAGGACCAATTGCATTACTTAAGAACTGCTGTTGAAGTTGGTTTGCTTGTAAGTCAGCTAATCGTTTTTCTGGAGTCCATTGCTGGGTATGCAAAACCCCAATAGTATTGATAATTAGATCAAAGGGTCTAAGCTTCTCAAGTGTTTCATAGGCGGTTTGTATTGATTCTAGGTGATCATAATCAATCACAGGATCTGAGTTGCGATGCAACCCAATGACTTCGTGGCAACTGGGGTGGCTTTCTAGTGCAGATACCAAGGCGGAGCCAATGGTCCCAGAGGAGCCAATAATCAGAGCGCGAAAGGGTTTATTGAATAAGGACATTGATAGGCGACTGTACTTGATTTGTTAATTTCGTGTTTAATTAGCCTCATGATTACTATTCAAGAATCTGATTTATCCCGAATTGTGGAAATGGCCTGGGAGGATCGCACTCCATTTGAGGCAATTGAGGCCCAGTTTAAGTTGTCTGAGACTCAAGTTAAAGCGCTCATGCGTAAGAGTCTAAAACGTAGTTCATATGAACTATGGCGAAAACGAGTTTATGGACGTCAAACCAAGCATCGCGAACTACGTGATCCTTCTGTTCAGCGCGCATATTGCCCGACTCAATACAAATCAAAGTAAGCTAAGGGCCTATGGTTTTGCCTTCCTCGGCCTAAGAGGATTTAAGCGTTTTTAGTTGGATCGCAAAGCTTCCTGCTTGGTTATTAGAAATCAGAATGCCAAAATCAATCACATCAGAAAAGGATAGGGCTGGTGCATTAACATCTCGTCCACGGAAGGTCGATTTAAATTGACTTAAATTAAATCGATACGTTTGCCAAGTAGGCAGGGCGATGAAATCTGCTACATATGTAACCCGTGGTGCTAGCTCGGTACGCAAGACCAGCTTATAACGCTTGCCATC
>DENG01000051.1 GCA_002359975.1 Polynucleobacter sp. UBA2650 | reverse complement strand
AAGACTCTTCTAAAGATTGACCCATTAGGTGGGTCATTTGGGTCACAAAATGACGTAATGGTGCAATCGAATCAGTGGGTAAACTAGTAGGCATATTTTCTACGAACTTTATAAATAGTACATTTCATTATGCATTAAATCGTAGAGGAATATGTTGAACAGAGCCTAAATCTTAGATCCTTTACTAAGATCGTTAGAATAAAGTATTCCATTAAAAAGAATGCCGATGAATATGCCCATGACTGCATCTGTATTAAGCCCATTGCACGGTATTCGTGTGATCGAGATTTGTAATGTAGCTGCAGGCCCATTTTGTGCAATGCTGTTGGGTGATCTCGGTGCGGATGTCATTAAATTAGAGAACCCTGGCTCTGGCGATACATTACGCGCCTGGCCTCCGCATTCTGGTCCAGAGAACGATCGCCTTAGTGAGAACTTTGCATCCTTAAATCGTAATAAGCGTTCAATCACTCTTGACCTCAAAAACCCCGAGGACAATGCTAAAGCGAAAGAGTTGATTGCTAAAGCCGATGTCCTGATTGAGAACAATCGCCCTGGGGTAATGAAGCGCTTAGGTCTCGATTTTGAGTCAGCACTCAAACTGAACCCTAAATTAGTGTATTGCTCGATCTCAGCCTATGGTCAAACAGGCCCAAGGGCAAATGAAGGTGGTTTTGATGTCACGATCCAAGCAATGAGTGGCATCATGAGTGTGACTGGTGAAGCGGGCGGTGCGCCAGTGAAGTGTGGCGTACCAGTAGCCGACTTCACAGCAGGTCTATATGGCGCCATGAATATTTGTGCGCAACTACGGCAAGTCCAAGCAAACGGTCAGGGGGTTCATATCGATGTACCCATGATGGGAACCTCATTAGCGATTGCCGCTTTACAAACGTCAGAGTATTTTGGAGTTGGTAAAGACCCGGTCAAACTAGGTTCTGCCCATCCACGTAACGCACCTTACCAAGCATTTAAAGCCAGCGATGATTATTTGGTGATGGCTGCTGGAACCCAAGCCCTGTGGGAAAGTGTCTGTCGTATATTGCAAAGTGACGGCCTCTTACAGGATGAGCGCTTTAGTACAACTGCGCTGCGGGCCAAGAATCAAATCATCCTAAAAGACTTGATTGAAGTAATTTTGCAAGGGAACACTGCTGCATACTGGATTGAAGCCTTTAGTAAGGCAGGAATACCTTGCTGTCCGATTAATCAGTATTCTGCTGTACTGAGCGATCCCCAAACCGTGGCCATGGAATGGGTGCAACCCTTAGAAATGGCGAATGGTCATCAAACCAAGACCGTTGTAAACCCTGTTAAATTTAATGGACAAACTGCAGGCATTGAAAAGCGTCCACCCCGCTTGGGTGAACATAATCAAGAACTAGTGGGAAAACAATGAATACCATTTCAGTAGAGCATTCTGGACACATCAAACGAGTTACTCTTAATCGGCCTGAGAAACGCAATGCAATAAGTTATGAGTTAGCAAATGAACTGCTACAGGTAACTAAGGAGTCTGAGCTTGATGGAACCCGACTGTTGATTCTGAAAGGGGAGGGGCAGGGCTTTTGTGCTGGCTTTGATTTCTCAAACTTTGGTGATGCTAGCGCAGGCGATCTACTCTTACACTTCGTACGTATTGAGCAAATGCTTCAGGCCATTGCTCACGCCCCATTCGATACGATGGCATTTGCCCATGGACAAACAATTGGTGCCGGCGCTGATCTTTTGCTAGCTTGTCGTTATCGAGTAGGCTCTGAAGATATGCGGATGATGTTCCCAGGCGCACGCTTTGGGCTGATCCTAGGATCACGTCGCCTTGCAGAGTGTGTGGGCGCAGATCGAGCGCAACAGTTAATCGGCAATCCAAGACGGATTGATGCTCATCAGGCAAAAGAGTTTGGAATATTGACTGCTGTACTGGAGTCAACCGACTGGCATGCATATGAGTCTCAAGTGTTAGAGCATATCTTGGAGATCCCTCCCGATGCCAGAGCGATGGCTCTAAATGCTTGCAAACGGGATACACGAGCACTGGACCTGAACGACTTGGTTCAATCAGGATCGGTACCCGATATCAAACATCGTATTGCAGAGTACTTGGCAAAGGTGCAGGCTGCTGCCAAGAAATAAATTAGCTTTGGCAGACCTTATCGTACAAGCGATCAACCTTACCAGCTAGTAATAGTTGGCTGGGAAGCGTTCTGCCAACCAGGTCGCGCAACTGTGCGGAGCATTCTAAAAGAAGATCTAAGTTCATATTGGTGTTGTAGCCCATTAGATCAAACATATGAACTAACTCTTCAGTACAAATATTACCGGTAGCACCCGGTGCGTATGGACAGCCCCCAAGTCCTCCTAAAGAAGAATCAAAACGATTGATGCCGGCCTCTACCGCAGCAAGTGCGTTTGCTAGGCCCATGCCCCGTGTGTTATGGAAGTGTAAAGTCCATTCCATCGTTGGATATTTTGTTTGGGAAAGCTCACAGACCTCTTTGACATGCTGGGGGTTTGCCATTCCTGTGGTGTCACAAATGCTGATCCCGCGCACACCCTCATTGGCAAAATGATCAATCCAGTGCATCAGTTCTGGGATAGGTGTCATGCCACTCATCGGACAACCAAAGCTGGTAGATAGGGAGACATTGACCGCCACCTTAGCGTCATGCGCTAGACGAATAACATCACTAAGCGCTTTTGCAGAATCGGCTCGACTCATACGCAGATTAGATTGATTGTGGGTCTCACTAACAGACATCACTAAGTTGAATTCATCAACACCGACTCGAAGGGCGCGCTCAGCACCTTTAAGGTTCGGAATCAAAACGGTGTACACCACACCTGGTCCGCGCTCAATCTTGCTCATCACCTCTTCTGCATCGGCGAGCATGGGGATCGCCTTAGGGCTAGTAAACGAGGTCACCTCAATCTTGGCATAGCCAGCATGACTTAAGCGATTAATTAAGCGGATTTTTTCTTCCGTGGGAATAAAGCGCGGCTCTGCCTGAAAGCCATCACGAGTAACCACTTCTTGGATAAAAACTCTCTTCATTAATAAATCTTATACCGATTTAATCACTACCAATCAGGATCAAGGCAAAAGCCATGACTTTGGTATATAGTTGCAGGGTTTGTTCCTTTAGGAGACTATTAAATGGCATCAATCTTGACCTCCCTTGGCCGCACCGTTCTAGCAGGTTTTGTGCTCTTGGTGCTGATCATTATTCTATTCGGCAGCTCAAATATCGGTAATCCAGGTTGGATTTCTTTTGTATTCCGTTACCTGCATGTGATATCAGGCGTGATGTGGATTGGTTTGTTGTGGTACTTTAATTTTGTACAAATTCCATCGATGCCTAAGATTCCGGATGAGCAAAAACCAGCGATTGGCAAAGTGATTGCTCCGACCGCACTCTTTTGGTTTCGATTCGCCGCCATGGCTACGGTGTTAACCGGAATTATCCTGGCGATTTTGAATGGCTACGCCCATCAAGCTTTTACCTTGCAACAGCCTTTCCTTGCAATTGGTCTTGGTATGTGGATTGCCCTCATCATGGCATTTAACGTTTGGTTCATTATTTGGCCCAATCAAAAACGGGCTCTCGGCATTGTGACTGTTGACGCAGACACGAAAGCTAAATCTGCACGTACTGCAATGTTGACTTCACGTATTAATACCGTTTTATCGATCCCCATGTTGTATTTAATGGTGGCTCAGCAGAATATGGGTCTTTAAAAATCCATCGATATTAAAAATTCAGCCCGCACTGCGGGCTGTTTTTTTAGGCATCGCCTTCAAATTGATACAAACGCTCTGGGTTCTCACTAAGAACCTGCCTGCGTAACGTTGGGTCTGGTACCCACTCTTGAAGTAAATCGACAAGATCCGCATCATTTGGCATTACCCCCTTGACCATCACATGGGGCCAATCTGTACCCCACACCACTTGCCTTGGATTGGCTGCGATTAAGGCATGCGCAAATGGATTGGTATCGGCATAGGGGACTCTTGCTTCCGATGTGATTCGGTAGGGGCCTGTTAGTTTGACCCAAGCACGCTCCTCACGCATCAGCGATAACAAGTTTTGAAATCCACGATCTTTGACACCGAGATTTGTTTTTAAATACCCAAGATGTCCTAGAACGACTGGGACCGGAAAATTCGATAAGAGTTGTGCGAGATCTGGGAACTCATTAACGTGCATCAGAAATTCTAAATGCCAGCCAAAGGGTGCAATCTTATTTGCCAATACGGACAATTGGCTAATTGGTAGAACACCTTTAGCCTCAGCAAGATCCACAATATTGCAGCGCACCCCACGAATTCCCGCAAGATGAAGATCTTCTAATGCTGTATCGCTAATATCCCAATCCACCACTGCGACTCCCCGAAAGCGCGATGGATTTTTTTGTATCGCTGCAAGCAGTGCGCGATTATCCGTTCCATAAATACTGGGCTGGACCAATACCGAGCGTTGAACCCCAAGAGCATCAAGTAGTGCCTCATAGTGGGGAAGCAAGGTATCTGGTGGGGTATAGATCCGATTTGCTATGTAGGGATACAGCGACTGAGGCCCACAGATGTGCGCATGGCAATCGGTTGCATTCTTACAAAGAACGAGACCAGGCTTTTTGAGGGCCTGGTCTGGAGCTTGGCAAAGGGGTGCGTTATTGGGGTTCAATCCCAGCGTCTTTGGCAATCTTGGTGTACTTGCTGATTTCACTACGAACAAATTTTTCAGTTTCGGCAAGATTCATTGGTTTAATGGTGATGCCTGCTTTGGCATATGCCGATTTCACTTCAGAGTCCCCTAGGGCACGATTGATATCGGTATTGAGCTTTTGCAAGATCGCTTGTGGTGTGGCCGATGGAGCCCAGACGCCAACCCATAAACCAATATCAAAACCCGAGAATCCCTGTTCGGCAATGGTTGGGATTGTAGGGGCCGCCTCGGCACGGCTCGCACTTGTTACGCCCAAGGCGCGAACTTTGCCACCCTGGATCTGTGAAATGGCAGTTTGTAAAGGAGCCATGTAGTAGGCGGTACGACCAGCAATGGTTTCTTGAATCGCCTCAGGAGATCCTTTGAAGGGGACGTGCAGCATCTTAATGCCAGCGGTTTGATTGAAATACTCGGCGGCTAAATGGGTTGAACTACCGACCCCAGCGCTAGCAAATGGAATATCACCTGGTTTCGCTTTGGCGGCATTGATTAAATCTTTGAGGGTTTTGTAAGGACTCTCAGCAGACACAATCAGCGCATAGGGGCTACTGCCCAAAATATTGACATCGGTCAGACTCTTTAGGTCATAAGGCAGTTTTTTATAAATGGCAGGATTGGCGGCATAGGATGCCGATTGAACCAAAAGGGTGTAACCATCGGGATCAGAGTTCACCACCACACCAGTACCTAGCAAGCCACCAGCACCGGGACGGTTTTCAATAATGACGGGCTGCTTCCAAGTTTCTGCAAGACTCTTGGCAACAATGCGACCAGCACTGTCAGCGCCCGATCCAGGCGTGAGGGGCACAACCATTTTGACGGTTTTTGGGGTAATTGGCTGCGGCGCTTTGTGCTTGAATTGGCAGACTCAATGTCCCAGTAAATGCAAGCGCAGTGGCAGCAATGAGGTATTTTTTAATACGAATTTGCATGATGTCTCCTTTTTATTATGACTGCTTGAGTACTATGCCACAGAATCTAAAAATCCCCGTAAGGCATTATTAAATTCAGCGGGTTTCTCAATGTTTGATAGGTGCGCAGCTTGATCAATTGTGACTAGCGAGGACTGAGCAATTAATCGATGCAGCACGGTAGATTGCTCATAGGTACAAGCCGGATCTTGCATGC
>DENG01000014.1:6458-6817 GCA_002359975.1 Polynucleobacter sp. UBA2650 | reverse complement strand
ATTAGCTCTGGGGTTACACAATTGGTGGATCGTGCGCGCATTAATCCTGATCGATCCTGGTGGCAGAATTTACGGATTCAGCCTGCTGGATATTACGGCATGCTAATGGCGCATTTTGGAGTTGCCGTTTTTATTATTGGTGTCACTGCAGTACGTGGCTTTGAAACCGAACAAGATGTGCGGATGCAAGTGGGTGGTGTCTCTCAATCGGGTGGCTATGATTTCCAATTAGTTTCCTTAAAAACCATTGCTGGTCCCAATTACGCTGCTATACAGGGTCATTTTGATGTGAGCCGAAATGGTAAGCCGGTGACAAGTCTATATCCAGAAAAACGGATTTATACCGCTAGCCAGATGCC
>DENG01000014.1:0-6351 GCA_002359975.1 Polynucleobacter sp. UBA2650 | reverse complement strand
ATTTATCACAAACCCTTTGTTGATTGGATCTGGGGTGGTTGTTTCTTAATGGCCTTAGGTGGCTTCTTGGCTATTACAGATCGTCGGTATCGCAAGAAAGAAGCTTGAGATGAAACGCTATCTCATTCCGTTGTTAATCTTTGTTGTGTTACTAGTATTTTTAGTCATCGGACTTCAGCTCAAGCCCCGCGAGGTACCATCCCCATTCATTGGTAAGCCAGCACCAGTATTTTCTCTGCCAGTATTAGGAAAAGAGCAAAGCGCCTTCTCACCAGAGCAAATGAAAGGCAAAGTTTGGATCCTCAATGTGTGGGCCTCTTGGTGCGTAGCCTGCCGCGAGGAGCACCCTTTACTGCTTGATTTTGCAAAATCACAAAATACCCCCTTGATTGGCTTAGATTACAAAGATAAACCCGAGGCCGCCAAGGCATGGCTAAAACAATACGGCGATCCTTATGAACTCTCTATTTCTGATCTTACGGGTCAAGTGGGTATTGATTATGGCGTGTATGGAGTCCCAGAAACATTTGTGATCGATCGTTCTGGAATTATTCGATATAAACATATTGGCCCCCTTACTCAGGAGGCGATCAGCCAGAAGATTATTCCCTTGATTGCAAAGTTACAGCAATGAAGTTCATTAGGCCTCCCATTCTTGCAACCCTCTCGCTACTCCTGATAGTTTGTGCTGATGTAGGCGCCCAAGTTAGTGCGAGCGCTAATAGCTCAGCAAAGATAGCAACTCCGGTTGCCAGCAATCCCGAATTAGAGAAAAGAGTATTAGAACTCTCTCATGAGCTACGGTGCCTTGTCTGCCAAAATCAAACCATTGCAGACTCTAATGCAGATTTAGCAGTGGATTTGAAAAATCAAGTACGCAAACAACTAAGTGAGGGTCGCTCTAAAGAAGAAATCCTTAAATACATGACTGATCGTTATGGTGACTTCGTTTTGTATAAACCGCCTTTTAATGGTGCAACGATCATGCTGTGGGTAGGCCCGTTTTTACTAATGTTGTTTGGTCTATTTTTCTTAGTCCGTCAAATTAAACAACGCCGGCAAGACCTTTTAGGTGAATCCTTCTCTCCCCAAGACATTGAACGTGCCCGACAACTATTAGATCGTAAGACAGAAAACTAGTAATGACCATTTTCATCATCCTTGCCATCATCATGACTGTACTTGCGGTCTTGATTATTGTGATTCCATTTCGCAGAAAGCAATTAGACCTTCAAAAAATTAGCCTTGAGCAAGATGAGAATATTGCCATCCTACAGAATCAGTTAAGTCAGTTTGAATTGGATTTTAAGGAAGGGCGAATTAATCAAGAGCAATTAGATGAATCTCGTCTTGATATTGAGAAACGCCTTTTACAAGAAGAGCGTGCTATTGCTGCAGATCAGTTTAATCCAGAGAATGTCACTCAAAAGACTGGTAAGAAATGGCCAACAATTTGGATTGCGACAGGTTTACCACTATGCGCCATTCTTCTTTATCTCCTAGTTGGCTCACCACTCGCCCTCTATCTTCCTGAAGCAAATCAAGGGCAACCGCAGCTGACCCAAAAAGATATTGAAGGAATGGTCGAGCGCCTTGCTGATAAGCTCAAGAAAGAGCCCAATAATGCCGAAGGTTGGCAAATGTTAGGTCGGTCTTATGCTGCCCTACAGAAAATGCCTGAGGCTCTTGCTGCTTATAAAAAAGCATTAGAGCTGAGTCCCAATAATGCACAACTGATGGTTGATTATGCGGATTTACTTGCTTTCCAGAACAAGAGCATTCGAGGCGAGCCGATGCGCCTAATCCAACAAGCTTTAAAAATTGAGCCGAATAATCTAAAAGCCCTTGCTTTAGGAGGCACCGCTTATTTTGAGCTAGGTGACTTTAAGAAGGCTGAGGAATACTGGACTAAGGCAAAGAACTTGGTTCCTGCCGATAGCGAGTTTGCTCGCGGTATGACAGAAAATATTGCCTCCGCAAAGGCAGAGGCAATGAATCGTTCTAAAAAATAAATGGGGTTAACCTAAGACCAAAACGGGCAAATTGCTGTGAACGATCACTGCATGCGTTTCGCTTCCTAGCAAAATTCCTTTTAAGCCTGTGTTTTTGTTCGATGCCATCACAATGACATCCCCTTTGGCTTTTTTAGCCGTCTCAATAATGCCCTCAAATAAATTGACATTGAAAACATGGCGCATGTCCACAGTTAAGCCCTTGCCTATTTTTTCCATCGATTTCTTGAGGATTTTCTTAGCAAATGATTCGCAGGCTTTTTTATGCTGAGCATCAGAGAAAGGTACCCCCATCGTGCTATCTGCATATGCAATGGGTGGCAATGGGTCAGATACATACACCAAGGTGATCTTAGCTCCACCCGATTTAGCCAATTGTGCAACTTTTTTTAAGGATTTAAAACTAAGATCGCTACCATCAACTGGAACAATTAAATTCTTAAACATTGAACACCCCTTATTAGTAGTTTTGAGGATTTATACTCATAAGACTATGTTAAGTCTTATTACCCCGAAAAGGGAAGGGTTCTAACCAAAATGCTCAAGTATTTAGTCCCATATTTGTCCTTCTTAATTGGTCTCTTAGTGATAGATCTCATTTGGCTATTAGGCATTGCCAAAGGTCTTTATCGCTCCGAAATGGGTTCTCTGATGACCGCAAATCCTAATTTAGTTGCTGCTTTAGGCTTTTATCTTCTCTATAGTCTGGGAGCAACCATCTTCGCTGTTTACCCTGCTCTCCAAAAGCAAGCTTGGCTTGATGCCTTGATATATGGCGCCCTCTTTGGGTTCTTTTGCTACATGACCTATAACTTAACGAATCTAGCAGTGATTCGTGACTTTCCCAGCAAGTTAGCTTTAATAGATATCGTTTGGGGAAGTATTTTGACCGCTTCATGCTCTGTTCTTGCTTATTACGTGAGTCAATACTCAGAAAAATGGTTTAGAGGCTAACACAAGGGGACTTAATGCACCCAACCCTTACGGCGCTCATAGATCACAAATAGCACTCCCCAAATCACAATCGATGCGTATGCACAGATCCATGAAATCCGATCCGTTTGTGAGCCGCTTAGGTCAAGAACGAAGCCAAAAATAGCGGGGCCAAGAAGTCCGCCGCCAAAGCCCATCAGAGAATGCAAACCCATTGCCGCACCTTTAATCTTTGGGTCAGCACTAGTAACCAAGCCAGCTGTCAAGGTCGCTGAATCGGCCATAATAAAAATGGCATGTCCAATAGCCAAAGCCAAAATGAGCCAACTGGCGTGACCCATCGAGTAGGCTAGAGCAACTCCAAAGATAGCGCTCGTGATCATCACAATGCAGATCCACTTTTGACGACCTATTTTGAGAGCTAGCTCATTACCTAATATGGATGCTGGCACCCCAAAGAAGTTAATAACGCCGGCTAGAGTAGTCGCTGCTAAGAAAAATTGCTCACCAGATAACTGCGTACTCAAAATGAAGAATGCCACTAACCAGCTACGCGATGCGAACAGCTCTAGAGAATGAAAGGTGTAGCCTAGAATAAAGCCAGATGCATTGCGATCTTGTAATACCTGCTGCCACTTTGCCACTGGAAAAATATCGCGCCAGTTAATTACTATCCTATCGTGCCAATGAACATCATGCATCGGCCGAACCCAGAAATAAACGATCAATAAAGAAATCGTAGGGCCTAGTGCAAGCCACCGATAAACATGATGCCAATCTCCTAAATTAAGAACCCAGCCAGATACAACATACGATAACCCGGTACCAACACCAAAGAACGCGGTGTAAAAAGAGATGTGACGGGTGATCTCGCCCTGCGTCAAACGATCGGATAAGATCTTAAGTCCTGGCATATAAGTAGCGGCAAGTCCTGCGCCATTAATTGCCATGCACAGGCAAGCGCTATAGAAATCGTTTGCCAGAAAGCCCATTCCCAATAAACCAGAAATTGCTAATGTACTGCCAAATAAATAAATACGGCGCGCATCCATTTGATCGGTTAGCGCAGTTGCAAAAGGTACCAGAAGAACATAACCAACAAAAAAGGAGCTCGCGATTAAGCCAGATTCAAAATTACTAAGACCCCACTCATTCTGTAAGGTGGTCAAGGTAACTGCATATGCCGCAAATCCTAATAAAGCACCAATCTGTGCCAATAACATTAGTGGCGTATTACCTTTCAAAATACTCATGTATCGGTCTTATTGATCTTGGCCGTGGGGTGGCTCTTGAAAGCCGTTGCGACGAAAGGTAATAACTAAGGTATCGCGATAGCCGTGTGCAGCAGTTGGCTGAATTGGGGTCGTTTCATGAATCATCTTGGCATCATTTAGCAGTAATGCACTCCATGAGTCTTGCAAGGTAAAGCGCAGGCCTATTGAGCCCTGAGACTCAAAAATACGGGTCTCCCCACCCTTTACCCCAACCCGATCAACTAAGATCACTGCCACAAAATCAACTCCGTCTCGATGCGCACCCTCTGGAGTGGGCCGACCAATTCCATCACTCGTATCGATACGGAATGGATGCACTTCTACAAACCATGCAGGTGATGGAGCGATTGCGGATAGCAATTGAGCTATCTTGATAATTAGTTGTTGCCAGTGTTGATTCTGAGCAAGTTCAGGCTGCAATGGCTCAAACCAACGCTCAATGCCGCCATGCAAGGCGTTGTAATCCAATGATTGCCAATGCGCTCGATGTGGTGCCATTTCCAGGCTAGAGTCACGTACGATATAGCTAGCATGCCTACGATAACGATAGCGCCCGCCATCCTTTAAATAAGGATCACGGGGTAAATGATTCCAATATGACTTAAACGTATTTAACTGATCCAGGGATAAAGAAACCTGTTTAGCCAAGTTATCAGGAGACAAAACAACATAACCACGCTCTCCTAAAAAAGAGTGTGCTTGCTCAATTGGTGTAAAGGGAGGAAGTAACATCAAATAATTAAACAAATAGTTATGGTTGGTTAATCTGAATTTAGCCTATTTACCCATATTCAAGTTAAGAAAAAATCTCATGAAATAAGACTAACTAGAAAGTGAGCTGATAAAAGGTTCATGGCTTTATCATTGTATTTTTAACAATTATGCCCTGATTAATCAAATTACTATGAACTCAAACTCTTTACGTGTTGCCCTTATTACCGGAGCTGGAACTGGAATAGGAAAAGCTGCTGCCAAAGCCCTTTTAGCGGATGGCTTCTGCATTGTCCTGACAGGTCGCAAGCTAGAACGTCTTACGAAGGCCATTGAGGAGATTGGGGGTAATGACAAGAACTGTCTGGCGGTTTCATGTGATATTGGAAAACCCGAGGAGGTTAAGGCACTATTTACTGCTCTCAAGAATAAGTTCGGCCGGATTGACGTGCTCTTTAATAATGCTGGCACTGGTGCCCCAGCCATTCCGATGGATGAGCTCACCTACGAACAGTGGATGAATGTAGTCAATAGCAATTTATGCGGTGCGTTCTTATGCTCACAAGAAGCCATGCGCATGATGAAAACACAATCTCCACAAGGAGGTCGCATTATTAATAATGGCTCCATCTCTGCTCATGCACCCCGCCCTAACACAGCTCCCTATACGTCAACCAAGCATGCGATTACAGGGTTGACCAAATCTATAGCATTAGATGGTCGTCCCTTTAATATTAATTGTGGGCAAATTGATATTGGTAATGCAGCTACGGAGATGACCGAGCGAATGGCCAATGGCATTATGCAAGCCGATGGGTCTATCAAGGTAGAACCTCGTATGGATGTTGATCATGTAGGTCAGGCGGTGTTGCACATGGCAAAGCTACCGCCCGAGAGCAATGTCTTATTTATGACCATCATGGCTAGCAAAATGCCTTTTGTGGGTCGCGGCTAATCAATAAAATTGATAAGCTAAACCAAGCTCAAAATTACGCTCTGCTCCGGGGAATATTCCGTCGGGGCTGCGTCCTGAGATAAATTTCTTATCAAAGAGGTTGCGAACAACACCAAATAACTTGATATCTCTTTTAGGACTGTAAACAACGCTCCAATTTAATGTGGTGAAGGATGGAATTAGGCCTTTTGTTCCATCATTGCTCTCTTCCACAGTGTTTGCACTATCCGCATACTGACTGGATACGTGGTATGCATTCAAGAAACTTTTCAAGCCATCCTTGCTGTAGTTGAGTCCTAGATTACCTGTCAACTTGGGAGTATATGGAATGCGATTTCCAATAGGCCCCAAGGCGCCTCCCTTGAATTCAGCGACTGGAATATAGGTTGCATTTGCGAGCACACTCCAGGCTGATGTGATGGCATATCCCAATGCACCTTCTGCTCCCTGATGCAAAGATTGACCT
>DENG01000092.1:6911-7042 GCA_002359975.1 Polynucleobacter sp. UBA2650 | reverse complement strand
GCCTATGGTGCTGAGGTACCGACTGAGGCCCTGATGATTGGTTTACCCGCCTTGAGTCTTTTACTCATGTTACCAATTAGTATCTCGGGTTGGGGCTTACGTGAGGCCACCCTAGCCTCTGTCTTGGCCCT
>DENG01000092.1:0-6786 GCA_002359975.1 Polynucleobacter sp. UBA2650 | reverse complement strand
GCAATGCGGACCATTGATCACTGGGTAGGGGTGCCACTTTGTGCGATTGCTAGCCCCATTGTTGCCTTACTGGATATCCTTTCTAGGCCATTTACACGGTCGGGCGATCCTAAAAAGCTTCTCTTTATTGAGCTCTCCGAAATGGGGAGCGCCATCTTGGTGGATCCAGCTATGCGCAAAGCCCAAGCGAATGGTGCCGAGATCTACTTCCTTATATTCAAGAGCAATGCTGCCAGTCTTGGTTTGTTAAATACCGTTCATCCCAACCATATTTTTACAATTGATTCCTCTAGCTTGTGGAAGTTAGCTTTCGATACTTTGCGCTTCTTAGTGAAGGCACGTTTTTATCGAATTGATACAGTGATTGATCTAGAACTGTTCTCTCGTTTCACGGCGCTTCTGACTGGTCTATGTGGTGCGAGAAGGCGTGTTGGCTATGATATTTTTCATGGGGAAGGTTTATGGCGTGGCACGATGCTAACCCGTAAGGTGCATTACAACCCGCATATTCATATTGCGAAGAACTTTATATCGCTCGTGTATGCAGCTTTTGCAAAAGAAGAAGAAAGGCCCTTTAGCAAAATAGCCATCACCGATCAAGAGATTGAGCTTGCGCAGGCAGTCATTGACCCAATGGTCAAGCAACACCTGCGACTCCGTATTGAGAATCTAGCCCAACAGGCCATGATTCCGTTTAAGTATGGTCAACAACGCATCATCTTAATTAACCCGAATGCGAGTGATTTGCTCCCGCAACGTCGTTGGGCCCCAGAACGCTTCTCAGAGCTGATCGTTGCAACACATCAGCACTGGCCCGAAGATCTCATTTTGATCACGGGCTCACCCGCAGAGCATACTTATGTTGAGGGGGTACGCTTAGCTGCCAAGGTAAAACATGCCATCAATTTTGCAGGTCACGTGCGCTTCTCTGAACTTCCAGCTCTATATACCCTATCGCATGCGATGGTTACCAATGACTCGGGCCCAGGCCACTTCTCTTCGGTCACCGATTTACATACTGTAGTTCTCTTCGGTCCAGAGACCCCGGCGTTATATGGCTCTCTTGGCAAATCGATTCCGATTACAGCCCAATTAGCATGTTCGCCTTGCGTAAGCGCTGCTAACCATCGCAAGACCCCTTGCCAAGATAATGTTTGCATGAAAGCTATTACGGTCCCACAAGTGATGAATCAACTCGCTGCTCAAATTGCTGCGGCCGATCGCACTCGAACTTTATAAAGACCGCCAGCCCATGAACTTTGGTCGCGCTTGGGCTATCCCGCTGATTCCACTGAGTCTATGGCTCATCTTAATAACGAGCGGTAAAGAGTTAGAGCTCTTTCTTTGGCTTAATCACGCAGCTCAAGTGTTACCCAACTGGGCCTGGGCTTGGTTCACCTTTTTAGGAAATGGTTGGGGTATTTTTGCTTTGTGCTTTCCGCTGGTGCTCTATGCGCCTCGACAACTCTGTGCAGCATTGATCTCTGGGGCGCTTGCAGCCGTAATCAGTTTGAGTCTTAAGCCTCTGATTGGCTTACCTCGCCCTGCCGGGGTTCTTAGCCAAAATAGCTTTCATATACTGGGCGATCCCCTGTTACATCACGCCTTGCCTTCAGGACATACCCTAACGGTCTTTTCGGTGGCAAGTGCGCTATTCTTTTCCACCCCCCAGCCCAAGCGTAATTTATTGATTGTTTTATTTGTCTTGGCAATCCTCACCGGCATCTCTCGTAATGCCGTTGGGGCACATTGGCCAGGCGATGTATTGGTGGGCTCTGCATTGGGTATTTGGTGTGGCTTAATCGCCAGTCGCTGGGCACTCAGTATTAGAGATGCTCAATTGAGTCCCACCAACCTGGTCCCTCGTGTCATTGCTATTGCAGGTTTTGTAGTGCTGTATGTTTTACAAACTACGGTCTTAGACTTTCCGCATAATCAGATATTGCAATACATCGGTAGTGCTATTTTGGTGATTACGCTCGTCTTGTTTGTCTTACGTCAGAACAAGCCTCAAGCTGATGTTTAGTTATCGCCATGCCTTTCATGCTGGCAATCATGCGGATGTTCTAAAGCACCTTGTTTTAATTCATAGCGTTTCTTATTTGCAAGAAAAGGATGGCGCCCTCCTGCTAGTTGATACCCATGCGGGCGCAGGACTGTATTCATTACGAGAGGGCTTTGCGACCGTCAGTCAAGAGGCGCTTACCGGAATTGATCGTATTATTGGTAATCAAGATCCTCAGACGAATTACTCTGAGCTTCAAGCGTACATTGATCTTGTTAACAGTATTAATCCGCCGAATCGAATTGATTTTTACCCTGGCTCACCATTCTTGATGGCCAAGCTCCTACGTACTCAAGATCGTCTACGACTGTTTGAACTCCATCCGAGTGATATTGACTTGTTGGAGCAAAATATTAAGCAACTTCATTTAGATCGACAAATCGAGGTTCGCAAAGAGGATGGCTTTACTGGCTTAAAAGCCCTGCTTCCTCCGCCGAGCCGAAGAGGTTTGATCCTTATTGATCCTTCCTATGAAAATAAGCAGGATTATTTCTTATTAGAGACCTGCTTAACTGAGGCATTAGACCGTTTTGCAACAGGCTCTTATCTCATTTGGTATCCAATACTCCAGCGTACTGAGTCCATTCAATTACCCAAGCGACTCAAAGCAATTGCAGAAAACTATGGGCGCCCCTGGACCCATGCAGAACTCCGAATTACCCATGAGCCAACAGAGCGTCGTCTTCAGGCGAGCGGGATGTTTGTCATTAATCCCGTATGGACCTTACATCCCTATCTAGAAAAACTACTACCTACCTTACAAACCGCTTTGGGAGAGGATGCTGGGGCATCTTATCGGGTTCTTAGTAGTCAAACATAACTTCGTTACGCCGCAAGAATGGAATACTCCATGGTGGGTTGTAGCGCGCGAGTTGCGGCTCACTAGCAGGAGTCAAGTTTTTAGATTTCATCCAGACGCGCAGTTCCTGGGCTTTCTCTTGCGTCTTTTCATCTGAATTAAAGCCACTATAGGTAATCACCGCTTTCTTCTGGGGAGGGATCTCTCTAAGCTTAACTTCAGGACTAGTAGGAGTTGGTAAGCTAGTCAATGTGTATTGACTAGGCATGACAAAAAACATGCGCCATTGATTGGAGTTTTTCTTTTGGGTCTCCATGGTCACGGGGGCGGTCATCGCAATCTTCTCGCTACCCCCTGTCTTTGGCTCCATCGTGACGGGTACGGTCATCGCAATCTTCTCACTACCTTGCGGGTCATCGGCTAGCTTGGTTTTGGATTGGTTCTTGCCAAAGATATAACCCGCAATGAGACGAAAGCCTTTACTGCCCGCATCACTCATATCACCATCCACATACACCTCGGCCACAATCATAGGTGCATACTGACGCAATTCAAAGGGTGGGGAACTTTCAATCACGGTGTATTTTGGTTCCTCAAGGGCCATTACTGTGCTCGCAAATAAGAAACAGAGTCCTGCCAGAATAATCGAATGGACACGTTTTACCATTTTCCTTCCAATACAAAACCTTTGGTACTTGCTTGTAAGTTCACTTGAGCTCCCACTGGAAGTGTTAATTTATCTTTAATATGACCAAATGGCAAACCGGTCAGAATGGGGATTGACTTAGGCACACGTTTACGAATCAAATCAATTGCAGTATCTAGCTTATAGCCCCGATCGACTTCGTACAAGCGGTATTGATTGAAATGTCCCAAGATGATGGCGCGTTGCCTACCCAGCACCCCCGCTTCATGCAATTGCAAAAGCATGCGCTCAATCCGATAAGGATGCTCATTGATATCCTCAATAAAAAGGATACCGCCCATTATTTGTTTATCCGATGGAAAATACTCCGTTCCCAATAGAGTAGTGATGATGCTTAAATTACCGCCCCAAAGCATACCTTCAATATTTTGGGAAAGATCAACGGCACCTGCCCAAGGTTGGGCATCGGGTACTGCAATACTAAATCGGCGGTTCTCTACCGCACTCTGAAAATGAGTCCAGGTAAATTGGCTTGGAGCCTCGGGTTCGCCAAACTCATTAAGGGGGCCAAAGTCGTAATTGAGCATTGGGCCTGCAAGGCTAATTGTGCCGGTCTTGGCTAATAGCCCCATCTGAAATCCCGTGAAATCACTATGGCCACAGATCTGCAAACCCTGCTTGACGGCAATCGCAATTGCCTTCCAGTTAACCTGATCGAGGAGTCGGTGCAATCCATAGCCACCTCGTACAGAGATTACAACCTGATTGGGGTCTAGATTAGCAATTGCATTTAACTCACCGAGGCGTTCTGCATCAGTGCCTGCAAAGCGCTCAAATACTCTTTGTGCGCATTGCGCATTAGAGACCATAACGCCCTGCTGCTTAAGCCAATGCAAAGCGCTTTCTGGGCTACGCATATCTGGGCTCGCTCCCGAGGGAGCAATTAAATGGATCTTCATGTACGTCGCTGTTTAAAAAACTCTCTGAGTAACTCACCGCACTGGTCTGTCAATACCCCGCCCTCTACCTCGGTCTGATGATTAATCTGCTGGATTGCAAACAAATCACCAACACTACCAGCCATTCCAGTTTTAGGATCGGTCGCACCAAACACCACACGCTTGACTCTAGCATGAAGTATTACCCCACAACACATCGCGCAGGGTTCCAAGGTCACATATAGGGTTGATTCTGGAATCCGATAGTTCTCTAGGGATTTAGCAGCCTCTCGAATAGCTACCATCTCTGCATGAGCGCTGGGGTCATGTAATGTAATGGGCTGATTAAAACCCTTTCCAATCACTTGCTCTTTGTGAACCAAGATGGCACCTACGGGGACCTCTCCTTGGGCACCAGCCAATCTAGCCTGCTCGATGGCAAGACGCATATAAGCTTGGTCTTGGGTACTGGTCATCAAGTTTTGGGGCCGCTTTTTGCTCGATAGTCAGCCCAACAGTTTGGGGTCTCATATAAACGGATTGCCTGCAAGACCAGCTGTCCTTTTGTTTCCGTTGCAAACACTGGAGCCAAAATATCAAAGGCGAATTTAACCAGGTTTTCAACGGTGGGGACATCCTCTAAGATCACTGTTTTGTGACTAGGCAAACTCTCCAAGAACGTCACCAAGACCGTATCGTGTTTAGCGACCAGAAAGGCATGATCCCAGGGCTCTACCAGGTGCTTGAGTGCTAGTTGCTTAATGTCTCCAAAATCGATCACCATGCCATCATCAGACTGACCGCGCGATGCATGTACCGGTCCAGACACAGTAAGCTCAATCGCATATCGATGGCCATGCAAATGACAGCACTTGCCTGCATGATTTGGAATACGATGTCCTGCATCAAACTCGAGGCGCCGAGTAATCGTTACAGAGTTTTGGTCCACCATTACAGAATTCCGATCATTTTGTGAGTCTGCACACTTAAGCGCCATAAGGGATTTTTTTGGCACAACTCAACGGCATATGCCGTATTTTCACTTAAATTAGGGCCATCCATGGGTTGTAAATAACGATGCCTAAAATCCATACCCTCAAAACGGTGCAAAGTTGTTTCAATGGGTTGATGTTCTATCTGCGGAACAACTAACTTGATTTCATCAGCCTGCATTACCATCAGATCAGCATTGGCTTTGGGGCTTAAACAAACCCAGTTAATCCCTTTAGGGATCTTAATCGTGCCATTGGTCTCAATTGCTATTTCAAAATGCCGTTGATGCAAGGCTTCTATCAATGAGGCATCTAATTGCAATAAAGGCTCGCCACCGGTCATCACCACATAGCGATAGTGCTGTGTGTTCATAGCCTCTTGCCATGCAGACTCAATCGCTTTTGCTAAATCATCGGCACTCTCAAATTTCCCACCACCTATACCATCCGTTCCAACAAAATTGGTGTCACAGAACTGACAAACGGCAGTAGCGCGATCTTCCTCTCTCCCCGACCAGAGATTACAGCCAGCAAAGCGACAAAATACGGCTGCACGCCCTGCTTGCGCACCCTCTCCTTGCAGAGTAGCAAAGAGTTCTTTAACTGAGTACATAACAATGAATATCTAAATTAATTTTTTATTCCCACTCGATCGTCGAGGGAGGTTTACCGCTGATATCAAAAACAACACGATTGATACCGCGCACTTCATTAATGATGCGGTTGGATACTTTACCCAATAGCTCATGAGGTAGATGTGCCCAGTGGGCGGTCATAAAGTCTTGGGTTTGCACTGCTCGCAGAGCAACGACATACTCATAGGTCCGACCATCACCCATCACACCCACTGATTTAACAGGCAGGAAGACGGCAAAGGCTTGACTGGTAAGCTCATACCAAGTTTTATGAGAATTTGGATCTATAGTATTTCTAAGTTCTTCAATAAAGATAGAATCAGCGTGCCTGAGAAGATCTGCAAACTCAGGCTTCACTTCACCCAATATTCTGACCCCAAGTCCTGGGCCCGGGAATGGATGACGATCAACCATCTCTTTAGGTAAGCCCAGGGCAATACCAAGTGTTCTTACTTCGTCTTTAAATAGCTCTCGAAGCGGCTCCAATAGCTTGAGGTGCATATCCTCTGGAAGTCCACCAACGTTATGGTGACTTTTAATTGTATGGGCACCCTTCTTACCTTTGCCAGCAGACTCTATGACATCGGGGTAAATCGTTCCCTGGGCAAGCCACTTGGCATTCTTAATCTTGGCAGACTCTTTCTGAAATACTTCCACAAATTCTTTACCAATGATCTTACGTTTTTGTTCTGGATCGGTAACGCCCTTGAG
>DENG01000122.1 GCA_002359975.1 Polynucleobacter sp. UBA2650 | reverse complement strand
TTTTCATTCTGACCTCCACGTTGTGAGGTAGCAGTTTCATCTATCAAAAGCTCATAAAGTGAGCTTACTATTTTGATTTTAGCTATTAATTTAAGATATTGATTTATATAGGAAATTTACTTAGTAAACGCGAATAGAAAAGCTTGAAACACTTTTTTACAGGATCTCATCGCGCAAATAGTACCAACGGTAAAGCAGGGACTGACCCAAACGGCGAAATGGCGCAAATAAATGCCCAGGCAATTGAGAATTATAAATAGGCAAATCAAATGCAGGATCTGTTTTGCCTGCCATACGTTGAGCAAGACGACGCCCCGCATGAGCAGAAAATGAAACACCATTACCGCCGTAACCAAGAGCATAAAAAACTGACTGATTCGGATCGGGCTGGACAATGCGCGGCATCATGTCGTGCGATACATCAACCCAGCCCCACCAGGAATAATCAACCGGGATGTTATGAAGGATCGGAAACTTACGAGCTAAACCATCTCGAAGTAACTGTAAGTGTTTGGGGGCCGTGGCATTGGCGCCGTGAATGGCGCTGCGACTACCAATTTGCATGCGCCGATCAGGTAAAAGACGGTAATAAAACCGCAAGGTGCGAGTATCTGTAATGAAAGCTGGTTTTTTAACCGAAATCTCAGCTAGCTCCACATCCGTTAATACTCGCGTCACCATTGAGTTAGAGAGAATTGGCATCACGCGATTTCGTAAATGCGGAGTTAAAAATTGTCCGCCATAAGCGCCCGTTGCCAGACCAACTACTTTTGCATGCACTTTGCCACCCGGTGTTTCAAGGCAATGCTTTCCATTACGTTGTGACCAAGCAATCACCGGGCTGCCAGTATGGATCTTTACTCCCAGTGAGCGAGCTAAGCGTTGATAACCATAAGCAAGCTTTAGGGGATGTACGCCTACGCCCTCTGGCTCATAGAGCGCTCCACAGGCCTCCTGATCATGGCAAAACTCTTCTTGCAACTGCATACGATCAAGAATTCTAGTTTGATAACCAAAGATGTCGCGCATTACCTTTGCTTCATTTTCTAGAAATGCCATTTTTTTGTCGCGGTGCGCAACATACAAGTGCCCGTAATCTTGTGCATCACAATCTATCTCAGATACAAGAGATTTGAAGGTTTCAAAGCCCCCATGGATTTCCGCGTCAAGGCGCTTAGCAATATCAATACCCCAACGGTTTATCCATTGGGAGCGATATAGGCGACCGCTTGCATTCTGACCTTGCCCGCCATTTCGACTGGTGCAGCCCCATGCTGTTTGGTTTGCCTCAAGCAGAGTCGCCTTGATACCATGTTCCCGCGCTAAAAATAAGGCGGTCGCAAGCCCCGTAAACCCACCGCCAACAATAACAACATCAGCATCAAGATCGTGAGTAATCGCCCCATCATTTTCGGGGGGTGTTCCTGCACTTGCTACCCAGTATGTAGGGGCATATGCCATTGCTTGCCCAACCCCTTGGTCAACCAATGGATCAAAGCTAGGGTTGTATAGCTGTGCTGCGGTGTCAAGGCTTAATGTACTCATGGTTATGTCCGCATTTTTCGGAAGGCATTTTTTACAAGGATCTTACCGTTTGAAAATGTAAATACATCAATACCATTTGCCTCTACGCGCTTACCGTCTAAACCGGTTCCAATAAACAACCACTCTGATACCCCGCGATCGTTCGCGACAAAGTGTTTGCCGTTCAACCATTGCGCATCAGGAAAATTTTTCCAGGCCGACGCAAAGGCTTCCCGAACTGCAGTCTGCCCTTCAAAACGATTTCCATATACATCTGGCCCTGAAACAGTTTCAAAAATGCAGTTTGGTGCCATGAAAGACATTAAGGCATCAATGTCATGGGCATTCCATGCCTCTGAAAACGCTTGGAGAGTTTGAATAGTAACAGGAGGTATTGACATAGTTATAAATAATTAATAGTTAACAGGATTAGTGTAAATGAATTTCAATATTATTTACTGATCAGTTAGAGGGTCGGTAATGTCATTTGTTTAGTTAGCAAAAGCATACTAATAAACAGATTAATTAAAGCATTGACCAATAAAAAATAGATTGAGAAGCGTCGCAATCTGGATTCGGTTACAAAACCCATCTTATCAATATAACTGGCAAATATAAATCCCAGAGTGAAGGCAGGAAATCCGACGCCAAGCCATGGTAACCAAGACAAACTATCGTTAAACATAATGGAAAAAACTATTCCCAATAGAGCCAAACCAGATACGACAAGCGATAGAATTGCGCGAATATGGCGATAGTCAAGTGTGCTCGCACTTAAGTAAAGAGCAACAATTGGCCCACCGAAACCACAGGAGCCCAGCAAAAATCCTGCGCCAGAGCCGATTAAATGATCTTTTGGGGTACTTAATGTTAGACGAATATGTGGTTGTAAAAGTAAATAAAGTGAAAAACAAAATACCGCAACACTTGTGATAATTTTTAAATACTGCGGATCAATTTGTTGGCCTAAATAGATGCCAATCGGAAGAGTGAGGGCTGAAGCTATTAGTATTCGAAAAACGCGTGGTCGATCACCTTTTTCTACTCGCCAATTTTTGGCTAACCAAATACCTCCAAGCAGTTCGAGGCACATCACAATTGGTATTACAAATACTAAAGGGAAAAAACCAATGAGTATTGGCGCCATCACCATGGCACCACCAAAACCCGAAAGGCGACGAAACAAGCCCGCCAAAAGAGCGCAGAACGCTAATAGAAATACTAAAAACCAATCAACCGTATTCAAGCAATATCGCTTAAATCATGCTCATCATTAATTAAATCACGGATCTTCTTTCGGACTTCAAGATAGCTTGGGGTATCCTCAACCATGCGGCGTGGTTCTGGAACACGAATAATTTCCTTTACACGCCCCGGCCTACGCGTCATCACAATAATGACATCCGATAGGTTGATTGACTCTTCGATACTATGAGTAACTAAGACGACTGTCTTACTCTCCTCAGCCAGAATCCGAATCATCTCTTGTTGCATCATTGCCCTATTTTGAGCATCAAGGGCGGCAAATGGCTCATCCATCAATAAGACAGTGGGATCAACTGCCAAAGCTCGCGCGATTGAAACGCGTTGGCGCATACCTCCTGACAGTTGATGTGGATAACTCTCGACAAAAGCTCCTAGGCCTACCAAGTTAGCAAAATGCTCTACTTTTTGATTGATAAGGCCGGAATCCATCTTTTTGAGGTTAAGGCCAAACGCAATGTTATCGCGCACAGTTAGCCAAGGGAACAAGGCGTAGTCTTGGAATACCATTGCACGCTCTGCCCCGGGCTCTTTTACTTCTTTACCAGCGCACTCAATTCGGCCGGAGCTTGGCTTTTCAAAACCAGCAATGAGATTTAACAAAGTCGTTTTACCGCATCCGCTATGGCCCAAGATGGAAACGAATTCATTAGTATTTACATCTAATGAAACGTTTTGCAAAGCCTGTACAGCAGCACTTTTATTCGCTGCTGGAAAGATCTTGCTAACATTCTCTACTTTTAAGGCTGACATTAATGTAATCGCTTTCTGTTACAAATATTAAGCATTTAAGGCGCGAGACCAAGGCATCAACTTTTTGGCTGAGTAACGTATTACACGGTCAATCGTTAGGCCAATGATGCCAATCGATAGCATGCCATCCAATATGAAGTCAGTACGTAATACAGTGCGCGCATCATTAATCAAAAACCCAAGCCCAGAATTTGCACCAACTAGTTCAGCTGCCACCAATGCCATCCAACCCACCCCAAGCCCAATGCGAATACCCGTCACAATTTGAGGTAAAGCTGCCCGTAAGATCACGCGCGTAATTACATTCCAGCCAGTAGCTCCTAAACAGCGCGCAGCTCGTATCAGATTGGGCTCTACATTTTTGACGGCATCAATTGTATTGAGCAGAATTGGGAAAAAGATTCCAAGAAAAATGATGAACTGATTTTGTGTATTACCAACTCCAAACCATAAAATACTTAATGGGATCCAAGCGATAGGAGGGATGGGACGAAGGATCTCAATAATAGGATCCACTTGCTCATTAATCCATTTAAAACAACCCATCATCACGCCAAGCGGGATTGCAACACTCGCATAGCAAAACGCAATAAA
>DENG01000110.1:7548-7829 GCA_002359975.1 Polynucleobacter sp. UBA2650 | reverse complement strand
CAGGATCGATTGCTTGTATCTTACTAATCTTTTGCTTTCGATCCGCAGCCATCTACTGGAACCTGACGGTTCCAGCGATGTTCATCTCAAGAAAAAAGTAGTTGTTACTTCGAGGTTGGCATGACAAACTCAGCACCTTTTGAGATGCTCTCAGGCCAACGCTGCATGACACTCTTTTGCTTGGTATAAAAACGCACCCCTTCTTTGCCATAGGCATGGGTATCACCAAATAAGGAGCGCTTCCAACCACCAAATCCGTGCCAAGCCATCGGTACCGGAAT
>DENG01000110.1:4695-7425 GCA_002359975.1 Polynucleobacter sp. UBA2650 | reverse complement strand
AGAGCACAGGACCGAAAATCTCTTCTTTATAAATGGTCATATCAGGTGTAACTGCATCAAAGAGGGTACCGCCTAACCAGAACCCCTGATCAAAGCCAGGCACTTTAAGTCCACGACCATCTACTAAAAGCTTAGCCCCACCCGCAACACCTTTTTCGATATAGCCTGTAATGCGATCAAGAGCTGCACGCGTTACGATGGGACCCATCTCAGCATCAAGCTCAAGACCATTCTTCACTTTCAAGGTTTTGGTACGCTCAATTAATTTAGGCATTACTTTGTCAGCTGCTTCGCCCACTAATACGGCAACTGAGATTGCCATGCAGCGCTCACCAGCAGATCCGTAGGCTGCGCCAACTAAGGCATCCACCGCTTTATCAATATCAGCATCGGGCATGACCACCATATGATTCTTGGCGCCACCTAAAGCCTGAACGCGCTTACCAAAATGAGCGCCGCGCTCATAAATGTAATTAGCGATTGGGGTCGAACCCACAAAGCTAATTGCTCTGACATCTGGATGCTCAATCAATGCATCTACAGCCTCTTTATCACCCTGCACAACATTAAAGACGCCATCTGGCAATCCAGCCTCTTTCAAAAGGCGCGCAAGCAATAAGGAGGCAGAGGGATCGGTCGGGCTCGGTTTGAGGATGAAGGTATTGCCGCATGCAATCGCAACGGGGAACATCCACATCGGCACCATGACTGGAAAATTGAAGGGGGTAATGCCTGCAACAACACCCAAAGGTTGACGCATAACCCAGTTATCGATATCGGTTGAGACCTGCTCGGTGTAATCTCCCTTTAAGAGTTCTGGGATAGCGGTCGCAAATTCTAAGATCTCAATACCGCGGGTGACTTCACCTTGAGCATCAGTAAAGACTTTGCCATGCTCAGCGGTGATGATGGCGGCGAGTTCATCGCGATGACGGTTCAGAAGGTCAAGGTATTTAAAGAGAATACGGGCGCGACGAAGCGGCGAGGTATTGCCCCAAGCAGGAAAGGCTGCTTGTGCTGCAGCAACAGCCTTGCCCACATCGGCTTTGCTAGCGAGAGCAACGCGACGGGCTACCGAGCCCTTGGCAGGGTTGTGCACATCGGCAAAACGTGTGCCTTGTGGCAAAACAACTTGACCACCGATATAGTGAGCAATATCTTCTTTAATTTCAAAGGCTTGTGGAGCGTTCATGGTAATTATGTCTCGTATTGATGATTGGGCCTAGATTGTCTTGGCAACCAGAAAGGGTCTTAAGAATCACTTGGTATCATTTTAATCCTTTCAATCACTTTTGGTCATTTATCCCATGAGCCTCTTATTTTCAGACTATTCACTACCTGCCCCAGAGGGCTCTATGCAATTACCGAATCGAGTCGTGGTGGCGCCTATGTGTCAATACTCGGCAGTAGAGGGTGAGGCAAGTGATTGGCATTTAATGCACTGGGGTAATTTGTTGAACAGCGGGGCGGGGCTCTTTATTATTGAAGCCACAGCAGTAAGTCCCGAAGGCCGCATCACTCCCTATTGTTTAGGGCTCTGGGATCAAAAAACTCAGACTGCATTAGAAGATAAATTATTGCGGGCACGCAAACTTG
The DNA here is from genome assembly GCA_002359975.1 of Polynucleobacter sp. UBA2650. Classification (GTDB taxonomy): domain Bacteria; phylum Pseudomonadota; class Gammaproteobacteria; order Burkholderiales; family Burkholderiaceae; genus Polynucleobacter. The sequence goes on along the minus strand of DENG01000110.1, from coordinate 5,829 downwards.
CCCCGAAGACACGGGTGTTTATTCAGCTGGCGCACGCTGGTCGCAAAGCCTCAAGTGCAGCACCATGGCAAGGTGGTCAGATCCTTCCATCAGAGAATGGCGGCTGGGAGACCCAGGCGCCCTCCGCAATTCCTCAGCTAGATGGTGAGCGTAATCCCCATGAGTTAAGCACGGCAGAGATGCAAGTCATTATTAAGAACTTTGTCGAGTCAGCCAGACGAGCGAAAACAATTGGGATCGATGGAATTGAATTGCATGCTGCTCACGGCTATTTATTGCATCAGTTCTTATCGCCGATTGCCAATCAACGTCAGGATCAATACGGCGGCTCCCTTGAGAATCGGATGCGCTTTGTGCTGGAGCTATTTTCTGCGGTACGTAAAGAGTGGGGCGGGGTCTTAGGAGTTAGGCTCTCGGCATCTGATTGGATTGAGAATGGTTGGAGTCTTGAAGAGTCGGTTGAGCTCACACAACGGCTAAAGTTATTGGGGTGTGATTACATCCATGTTTCTTCTGGCGGTATCTCCCCTAAACAGAAAATTCAGTTGGGGCCTAATTATCAAGTGCCCTTTGCAAAAGAGATTAAGCAAAAAACCGGTATGGCAACCATGGCGGTTGGCTTAATCACTGAGCCAATTCAAGCAGAAGAGATCTTGCAAAATCACGAAGCGGATTTAATTGCCTTAGCCCGAGCCTTCTTGTATAAACCCCGGTGGGGATGGGAGGCAGCCGCTGCATTACAGGGGCATGTATCAGCTAGCCCACAATACTGGCGTTGCCTACCGCGTGAGGCTCAGGCAGTATTTGCCGATGTCAAAATGGGACAGCGTTAAGATATTACGATAATGATGAACATAATTTTTGGAGACGACACATGCGCACAGTAAGACTCTTGCAACTTAAACAAATCATGGGATTTTTAGCTACTGTATTCATGCTGGCTGGCATAACCCATGCACAAACATTTCCAGATCGCCCCATCACGATCGTCGTACCCGTGCCTCCTGGAGGATTGGTCGACGCATCGGCTCGTTTGCTAACGGAGCCTCTTAACCGAGTGACTGGGCAATCGATCATTATTGATAACCGGCAAGGTGCAAGCGGTAATATTGCCTACCAATATGTGGCTAAGAG
>DENG01000110.1:754-4684 GCA_002359975.1 Polynucleobacter sp. UBA2650 | reverse complement strand
GATGGCTATACCTTATTGGCTTCTTACTCGGGTTACCATGCCGCCAATCCATTGCTTATGGATAAATTAAGTTGGGATCCGTTTAAAGACTTCACTCCCATTGCATTGCTGACAGTTGCGATGAATGTCATTGCGGTTCATCCATCAGTTCCAGCCAATAATCTTAAAGAGTTTATTGCTTATGCAAAAGCTAATCCAGGTAAGCTGAACTATGCCTCACAAGGTAACGGTTCGGTATCGCATATTGGTACAGAGATCTTTGAGCAAGCCACTGGCATTAAGTTGACCCATGTTCCATACAAGGGATCAGGCCAAGCCATCCAGGACGTACTGGCAGGGCAGGTTCAGGTTTTTATTACAACGCCACCTTCTGTCATGGGGCATGTCCAAACTGGCAAATTAAAGGCTTTAGCTGTGACAGGTAAGGCGCGTCATCCGATGATGCCCAATGTGCCAACAGTTGCTGAGGCAGGCCTACCTGGTTTTGAACTCGAGTCTTGGGTTGCTTTGTATGCTCCCGCTGGAACACCTGCAGCGATCGTGAATAAATTAACGCAGGATGTTAAAAAGGCTTTAGAGCTTCCTGAAGCCAAGCAACGAGGGGATGCAGCAGGGATTGAGGTACGCTATCTTAATCCGCAGGGAACCGATGCCTTACTCAAGAAAGAAATTGCATTGATGCAAAAGGCGATTAAATCAGCCAACATCAAGCTTGATTGAGTGCTAGCGGGTCTGATAGGTTTTGCGCTAAGGCGTGTGCCACACTGAGTAGTAGGCGATCACGTCTTGGGCCTGCAACTAAGGTTACGCCCACCGGCAAACCCTTAGGACCGCTGGTGACTGTCAAGTTGATGCAGGGTAAACCCATTAAGGTCCAGCCACGACTAAATACAGGATCGCCAGTTTGTTCTATGGTGTGCGGAGCTTCGCCTGTAGCGCTTGGTGCAATCAGAATATCGAATTGATCTTCAAATGCTTGGCAGAGCTCTGCGCCAGCTCGCCACGCCTGGGTCAAGGCCTCACTGTATTGAGAGTATTTAATCGCATCACCGCGTTGAATAATGGTTTGAAGGGTTGTACTAATTTGATCCAGATGATTAAGTTTCTCGAAGGTAAAGCTTTTAGCCATTTCAAACAACATAATCGTTGTCTGGATCTCAGTTAGCGTTGCGCAAGAGGGCGGAAGGGTAATCTCAGAAACGCCATCTTTTGCAAAGGACTTCGCTGCAAAGCCTGCTAAGGAGAGAGCGGCTGCAGTTTCTGCTTGAGCCATTGCGAAATCAGGTGTTCTACAAATACCAATGCGAACCTTATGCTCGAGCGGGTCGATCTTAGCAAGATCATGATCGGCTGACATGGCAGCAACGCCAAGAGCCACATCGGATACAGTTCTTCCAAAAACACCAAGCGTGTCCAGTGATACAGATAAACTTTTTACACCCCCGATACTGATTTTTCCATAGCTTGGTTTGTATCCTACAACTCCACAATAACTAGCAGGTCGAATGATGGATGCTGCAGTTTGACTACCCGTGGCGAGCGGTACCATGCAGTCGGCTACAGCGGCGGCCGATCCGCTGGAAGAGCCCCCTGGTGTGTGATCTAAGTTGCGTGGATTGCAGGTAGGACCAGGCTTAAAGCTAGCAAACTCCGTAGTCACGGTTTTGCCTAAAACAATTGCTCCTGCTTCTCGCATCAAGGAGACAGATACCGCATCACATACCGGATGATTATTGCCATAAATCGGTGAGCCATAGTTAGTGGGAAGATCATGCGTATCAAAGAGGTCTTTAACTCCAATCGGTAAGCCATGCAGTATTCCTTGTACCGCACCTCGGTCTAGTTCTTGGGCAGTGCGGATGGCATGTTCCTTACCCAAACTGACCCAGGCATGCACCTGGTTCTCACGTAAACCAATTTGATTTAGACAATCGAGTAGTAAATCTTCGGCTTTGATTTCTCGTTGGGCAAGTGCTCTGGCTGCTTGGCTGGCACTGAGATTAGCTAGATTCTTCAAGGAATGGATCCCTCTTTAAGAAATACGTTTATGCTCACAGATCTACAAATTGTTCCCTTTTAGAATACCCCAATTCATATACCCCTTCCAGAATCAGATCATGAGTCAGTTAGCCGTTCCACACACAACCCGCGAAGCTTGGCTTCAAGACGGTGTTCGTCATTTAGAGCCCATTTTCTCAAAGGCAGGCTATGCCATTCCACCAGTTCGAGTCTCTTGCGGTTTTCCAGCCTCCAGTAGCCCACGGACCACCCTAGGTCAGTGTTGGCCTCGTGAGCGATCGGGTGGTGGCGTTAATGAGATCTTTATTTCACCGAAATTAGATGACCCAGTTGCATTGTTAGATACCTTGGTGCACGAGTTATGTCATGCAGTGGATGACTGTCACAGCGGTCATGGTGAGGACTTTAAAGGGATTTGCCAATCGGTTGGTTTAGAGGGGCCAGCTCGCATGGCGCATGCCTCTGAAGAGTTGCAAGTGCGTCTAATGACCATTAGCCAAAAATTAGGACCTTATCCCCATCAAGCTATTGTTTTTCCACCCCCAAGATCAAGTAATCTAAGTCGTAATAAAGCGACCTGCCCGCAGTGCGGTTTTGAGGTAACCCTCTTAAAGCGTTGGTCTAGTTACGGAGCTCCTATTTGCCCAAAAGATAATCTACGAATGGTAGAGGCGGCTCTTTCTATTTCGGCCGCAGAAACCGATGAAGAGGCGAGAGAGAAAGAACGTAAGGCCGATCGTGAGATCCGGCGAGCAATCAGCTAGTAAAATCAGATCCTTTAGCCATTAATCGAGACCGTACGCAATGAACATCCAGAAAAAAATAGTAAATCCAAAAATCGCCGTTATTCCGGGAGATGGAATCGGTAAAGAGGTGATGCCAGAGGGCGTTCGTGCCCTAGAGTCAGCCGCACGAAAGTTCGGGATTCAATTTCAGTTTGATCACTTTGATTTTGCAAGTTGCGATTACTATCAAAAGCACGGCAAGATGATGCCAGACAATTGGTTTGATACTCTGATGAAGTATGACGCTATCTTCTTTGGCGCTGTTGGTATGCCCAATATCTTGCCAGACCATTTATCACTCTGGGGCAGCTTGATTCAGTTCCGCCGTGGCTTTGACCAATACGTTAATTTACGGCCAGTCCGTTTACTACCAGGAGTACCATGCCCACTCGCTAATCGCAAACCGGGTGATATTGATTTCTTTGTAGTGCGCGAGAACACTGAGGGAGAGTACTCGGCAGTTGGTGGAAAGATGTTTGCTGATACAGAGCGTGAGATTGTGGTGCAAGAATCTGTCTTCTCTCGGCACGGTGTCGATCGTATTCTTAAGTTTGCTTATGAGTTAGCTCAGAGCCGACCCAAAAAGCACCTGACATCAGCCACTAAGTCGAATGGCATTGCGATTACCATGCCATACTGGGATGAGCGGGTTGAGGTTATGGCAAAAAATTATGCTGATGTGCGGACTGATAAGTATCACATTGATATCTTGACCGCACAGTTTGTGATGAACCCAGATCGTTTTGATGTGGTGGTTGCCTCCAATCTGTTTGGCGACATTCTCTCTGATTTGGGACCTGCATGTACCGGAACGATTGCAGTAGCGCCATCGGCCAGTATTAATCCAGAAGGCAAGTTCCCATCCCTGTTTGAGCCAGTGCATGGCTCTGCCCCAGACATTTACGGCAAGAAGATTGCAAATCCAATTGGACAAATATGGAGCGCTGCATTAATGCTAGACCATCTCGGCTATCCAGAGGCTGGTCAAGCAGTATTTGATGCAATCGAGAAAGTCTTATCGGCAGGACCGGGGCATGCACCATTAACTCCTGATATTGGTGGCAAAGCGAGTACTGAGGATTTAGGTAAGGCAATCGCTGCAGCGATTTAACACACGAGTAGTTGG
>DENG01000110.1:0-693 GCA_002359975.1 Polynucleobacter sp. UBA2650 | reverse complement strand
TATGTGCCTCACAGTCGAGATCGCTAGCCTTGAAATAAACTAGATTGCTTGGTAGAGGAGCTCGTTCTAAACCATTTAAGCCGTTAGTACTGTAATCAATTAAATCAATGGTGAGATCCTCCTGACCCCGGGTCATGGCGAGATATACCTCGGCCAATAACTGAGCATCGAGCAAGGCGCCGTGTAAGGTGCGATGTTCATTACTAATCGCAAAGCGTTCACACAAAGCGTCTAAAGAGTTACGCTTTCCTGGGAACATACGTCTTGCATCGATCAAGGTATCCACTACCTTCTCAACATGCTCTGTAAAGATCGGTCGCTTTAACAAGGCATATTCAGTATTGAGGAATGACAGGTCAAATGGCGCATTATGAATAATCACCTCGGCATCTTTTACGAACTCTGTCAGCTCTTCCACAATATGTGCAAACAAGGGTTTGTCGGATAAGAACTCTCTGGAGAGTCCATGAACCGCAAACGCACCCTCAGCGATATCACGCTCTGGATTAATGTAGTGATGAAGTGTTTTACCAGTTTGGCGACGGTTGATAAGTTCAATACAACCAATCTCGATAATCCGATCACCCGTGGCGGGATTAAGTCCGGTTGTCTCTGTATCTAGAATAATTTGACGCATGCCTAATTGTAAGGTCTTTAGGTGTCTTTCAGCATCTCGGGCGGTATTTCAAGGGG
>DENG01000006.1:3121-4510 GCA_002359975.1 Polynucleobacter sp. UBA2650 | reverse complement strand
CCTGAAAAATTTAGTCCTCCTGCAAGACCTATGAGCATTAAAGCCGATGACGAAAAAAAGGGTAAGCACCTCTTTCTCATCCTGGCCGTTGCATTGGGTATTGTTGGTGTTTTGCTATTTTTGACCCTTTTTGGGCCAACCGGCGATATGACTAAATCTTGGAATATGGACGATGTTCAAAAGAACTCGGTCTATCCTAAGTCCCAGTAATTAAAGAGAAATTTAGCCAAATAGCCTGTTGCTAGACTTTTGCAGCCGATCCAGCGTCATCAGCCGGTTTGCTTTGGGAATCCGCAGCAACAGGCGCCTCAGTTGAAGCACTTGCTTGGGTCGCATCTTGGGCGAGCGGTGGCGCATCAGAGCAGTTCTTAATCCAATAGCGAGCCGCAGCCACACTGGTTGTATAAAACCTGATCTTGCTCTCTCGCATGACCGTATAAAAGCGTTGGCTGCGTATGCGTGACTCTGAAATGAAATGGGTTGCCATAATTTTTACCTGTTGTGCCCTGGTAAGTATAGATAACGGCTATATCCTGACCGAATGTTAGTTTATTGGCAAACTTCTTTATAAATACCATTTAAAACAGTCACTTATAGAATAGATCGTAGATAGCTAATTTGGTATTGGCGGGATCATAAAAGTTAGTGACCATTCACTTAATATGGTTTTTTCTGGGTTTTCTGGCGCTTTCTAGAGTCCTTTAATGCGAGCCCAATTTGGTCAATCCACCCCTATTTGAAGATTTTTAAGTAAGTATTTGATTTGTATCCCAATAATTTTGTAGAATCGAACCATATTTAACTGCCTCCAAAAAGGATTAAGAAATGGCTGACAACATCAAACCTGGCTCCCTCTACGTTGGCGAGGGTGTCATTATCAAAGGTACCTTTGATGTTCCAGACATGGCAGCAATTGCCGGCCTCGTTGAGGGTGAGTTGACCACCAAGCAGGTCTTAGTCGATTCCTCAGGGGTTATTAACGGTAAGGTGAATGCCGAGACCGTCGAGGTACGCGGTGAAATTACGCAAGGTCTGTCAGTGACCGATCACTTAACTGTTTACGCAACGGGCAAAATTACCGGCACGATCGAATATGCACAGATTAGTGTTGAAAAAGGTGCTCACTTAACGGGTGATCTCAAGGTTATTAGCAAGACAACGTATTAAGTATTTGGGCTTGCAATGCTTTTTGTTGCCCCAATACATTTCTGAAAGTACCTCCCCCGCTTTTTCATTGGAAGTCATTCTTCCATTCTGGGCATTAAAGCAGTAATGCCCGCCAGCTTTCTTCTAGAATAAATCCATGAAGATCGCTCTTAAAACCCAGTTTGGCCAGCATCTTGCGCTAACCCCGCAATTGCAGCGATCGATCCAGCTTCTCCAAATCTC
>DENG01000006.1:1231-3092 GCA_002359975.1 Polynucleobacter sp. UBA2650 | reverse complement strand
CCAAACGAAAAAATGGAAATGATCCAAGCCAATTGGGCATCGAGCGCACCATCGCGCGATGACGATGAAGATTGGGATACGCGGCACGAGCAACAAGCCCAGGTCAAGTCGCTCCTTAATTACTTAGAAGAACAGATACAGTCATTGCGGATCGATCCCCCAGTAAAGGGATTGGTGGTTTACTTGGCGGGCTGCCTGGATGAGCGTGGTTATTTACCCGAGTCGTTAGAAGATCTAGCCACAGAAATCCATTCAGAGCTAAAGGTCACTAAGGCATCCGCCCTCACACAGCTCAAAACTGCACTAACTGAGTTACAAAAATTGGATCCGGCTGGCATTGGCGCACACTCACTCGCAGAATGTCTATGCCTACAAATACAGCGGCAAATGCAGTTCGATACCGAGCACTCCGACAAATTACAGCTTGCATTGAACTTAGCCCAAAACCATCTTAGTAAGATTGCGCAAAAAGATTGGAGCAAATTACGGCAAATCTTTAAGCAGTCCGAGGCAAATATTATGGAGGCCGTGGCGCACATCAGAACGCTCCAACATAACCCAGGCGAACATTTTGATACCAATGTTGAGCAATGGATTAGCCCTGATGTTTTTATTAAGCTAAACGCAAAGGGTAAGTGGGTGGTGCACTCTAATCAAGCAATCAAGCCTCGCCTGACACTCAACCAAGAATACAGTCGCATTCTGAAAGAAAATAATGCGAAGAAAAATAATTTAGCGCTTCACCAAAAAATGCTGGAAGCCCGCTGGCTGATTAAGAACATTGAACAACGCGAGGAAACGATCCTAAAAGTAGCCGAGGCCATCGTAGAGCGCCAACAGAATTTCTTTCACCAAGGCAATATCGCTATGAAGCCTCTCGTCCTGCGAGAAATAGCGGCCGCAATTGGTATGCATGAATCGACCATCTCGCGGGTCACCAACAACAAATATTTAGCCTGTCCTGCCGGTATCTTTGAGTTCAAGTACTTCTTTAGCGCACAACTAAGCTCTGAAAAAGGTCAAGCTGTATCGGCTACCGCAGTTCAATCCCTAATTAAACAAATCATTTTGGACGAGACCCCCAAAAAACCGATTTCTGATAATCAGATCACAAACTTACTGGCAAGTCAGGGCTTTGTGGTTGCTCGCAGAACGGTCGCTAAATACCGTGAGCTCTTGCGGATACCCCCAGCTCACCTTCGTAAGAATTGAAGAATGGTTTAAAGCCAGTAGAATGATTGCATCTTACATCTCGCAGCATAATCTAGCCCACAAAGACGATGCCTAAATTATCATCATCAACGCTTAGAAAAAAGATTTTCCTCGCTGTCGCTGGGGTATTGTTCTTGGCTCTCGCTGTGGGTGGATTTTTCTATTACCAACAGCATGCGTATGAAAAAGAGCTCGCTGAAATAGAGGCCAATAAGCTTGAAAACAAAATCATAAAAGCGCGCTTGTATCGTGAAAAAAATCCGCTCGATAACCACTACGTCAAATTAACAAGCAATCACTACAACCGCATACAGGTCAATGTGAATGATGGCAAGTTCCGAACCTTTGTGACTGCTGAGATTGTTTTAAAAGTTCAGAATAGTGCGACTGCCAGCAACCTGAAAAATGTGCTACCAGTCATCGAACACAAGGCTAATACATTGCTTTCTTCTATTCCCGCCCAAGACTTAAGATCGGCCTTTGGAAGAAATGCATTTACTCAGCAGGTCTTGCTCTTTGCCAACGACCTGCTCGACCCTGAGCTAACCACTTTGTATAAAAATCAATTTAATGCATCCCCTGCAAAGGCGGGGGACAATAAATCTGAAACAGACTCTCTGCCTTTTGAGATTACTACCGAAGACCTACC
>DENG01000006.1:0-1205 GCA_002359975.1 Polynucleobacter sp. UBA2650 | reverse complement strand
AAAGAGGTCTACTCTAAAACTTCCCACTTGCCTGCTAATTTCTTGTGATAGGGCTCGTGATAACGAAGTAAAACAATATCACCGGCAATCGTATCAACATTGATGATGCGTTTACATACCGATGAAATGACTTCGCGATTCCAGGCACGATCAGGCTTTTCTAGCCAAGCATTGATTCCTTTTTCTACCTTAATAAAGTGATCCATCGCACCAATCATCAAGGTAATGTCTGCTGCGTAGCTCAATAAAATGCGGGCTCTACTTTTATCTTTTTCTAAAGGAATCTCAATCACAATGTATGGCAATGCAAATGCCAACGCACGGTGTTTACGAACATTTCTAAAATAAACTTGCTTGGTGATTGCCCAGGCCTCATTAGAGTCCATCAAAGAGCCGGAAAAGGTCCATTTCTTTGACCAAAAGAACATGCATTGCGACTCCTGCAGTTCTTTAATAATTGTTTTGGGAATTGCTTTATTCATGCCATATTCAAATCAAACCATCGTATGGTGGTTTATCTTGCCGAACTCATATTAAAAGGATCAAAAATTTAGCTTTTTTATAAGCCCCAATAGCGATCAATGGATCTTTATGACAATGATTTAAAAGGGTAAATAGCTATTTGCTATTATTACTCAAACTGCCTTCTAATATGCACTAAAACGAAGTACCAACTAAAGATCGAGGTCAAACACATGGAATTTATAAAACTATTAAAAGCGGGTTCCATTATTAGTGGCATCAATTGGGCCATTTATTTGATTCATGAATGGGTCAATTTTGCTAAGAATAATCCCCCAGAGGCACTTAGTGAGGGAGATCCCATATTCTTAGGTTTGATCGCTCAATCAATCGCCAGCCTTGGTTTAATAGGATTTGGGGCCTTCTATAAGGGTGGCAGCTCGAATGCTAATACCGAGGCTAACAAGGTTCGCTCCAAGCCCCATTTAACAGCTCCTCCAACTAGCTTTAGCAAGCCCAATGAAAATGCGGTGCTAAACCGAACCGAGCCTACCGCAACACCTGTTCAGAATGGTTTTGCCGCCCCAGCCATGCCAGCCTCGGTGGCATCGCCAACTGCACCCCCGCCCTTTGCACCGCCGCCCCCTGTCACTCCTGCCAAGCCCGCCGCCCCAGAAAAATCAAGTCCGACGCGGACAACAGCAGCAAAACCATCCGATACCAACCATCGCCTCATTACGCTT
>DENG01000093.1:14972-15858 GCA_002359975.1 Polynucleobacter sp. UBA2650 | reverse complement strand
TCGTAATCTAGTTTTGTCGATACTCGAGGACGAATAATGGGTGCTTGATGCGCTGTTAAAGAACTAGGTCCTCGCATAAAAAAACTGGGGTACTCGGGTCTGGCATGACCACCCTCTTTGGCATGATCGGCATAGTTAAGCCCCATGCAGATGATCTTTCCGGGGCGATCAATCAAGGTAGTGAAGGTGATTTCACTTAGCTCCCCTCGCACAGCCTGAGGGTTGGCTAAGGTATCTTTCACCATTAAAAACTGAGGATCCGCTTCAATAAGCTCCAGCAGACGATTAGGAATCCTAGAGTCCGTGGTGCAAAGATCAATAAAACTACTTGCGTTCTGGTCGCTGATTACACCAATGGTATGCCGACCTTTTTTATCTTGATAGCTAAATAATCGCATTGATAGACTCTCTCCCAATACGATTAAAGCATAGAAATAAATAAAGCTCTTTAATACTCTAGACGCTCTTTTTGAAGATCCTCTAGAGTATCGACATCTGCAATGAATTCAGCTCGTTTAGTTTCCATAAAATGAACTCGGCTAGGATGCAGATCTAGCCATTCGCGACACACTTGTGTAGGTGTATCTAAGATCTCGAGCACTGCTCTACGGCGCATCATAATTGGATTACCACGCTTTCCTTGATAGCATGGCACTAGTGCATCTATTTCGTCTCCTTGCGTCTCAAAAGTATTGAGTAATAACGCTAGTGATGTTTGAGTAATGCTGGGTTGATCGACTAAAGCAATCAGTAGAAGATCAAAATGGGTATGGAGAGACTCCAGTCCTATCCGCACTGACGAGCCATGTCCCTTTTCTGCTTGCTGATTGATTACTACCCGTGAATATTGTTTTGCTAGTGGCTCAATCTCATCTGCATAAAACCC
>DENG01000093.1:14737-14901 GCA_002359975.1 Polynucleobacter sp. UBA2650 | reverse complement strand
TTTCCCAAGCGACTGCCTTGCCCAGCCGCAAGAAGAAGTATTGCGAGTTTTGTTTGCTTTGCGTTCATGATTACTGAGTTTGGTATGACGATCTCTAATGACTCTACAATAGCATTGAGCAATAGCACTGAGCTAATTTCCATGAATAGTACAGATTACATCGT
>DENG01000093.1:13727-14686 GCA_002359975.1 Polynucleobacter sp. UBA2650 | reverse complement strand
TGGCTTGCGATTCGGGAGGATGGACAAGTGGTTGGCTCCGTATCTGGTGGATGCGTGGAGGATGATTTAATCCGGCGGGTACAGACTGAGATCTTGACGCGTAATACTCCTGAACTCGTGGTGTATGGCGTTAGCAAAGAGGAAGCGGCTCGCTTTGGTTTGCCCTGTGGTGGCACCTTACGCTTATTGGTTGAGCCCAGACCAGAGCAAGGTATTTTAGACAGCATTCTCGAGAAGATTGAAAGCCATCAGATCATATTGCGACGGGTTAATCTTGGTTCAGGTAAATCCACCCTTCACCTAGGAACTAGAGAAGATGGTTTCTCGCTAAGCGAGTCTGAGATGCAAACCTCCTACGGACCCCGTTGGCGTATGTTCGTAATTGGCGCAGGACAACTCTCTTTATATGTTGCTAATTTTGCTCTAGCGGCAGACTTTGATGTAGTAGTCATTGACCCCCGTGAGGAATACACCGAAGGTCTTAGCCAAGAAGGTATCCAGTTCATCAAAGGCATGCCCGATGATGTGATGCAAGAATTAGGGATTGACTCCCACACTGCGATTGTGGCTCTCACGCACGACCCCAAGATTGATGATCTTGCCCTGATCGACGCCCTGCAATCAAAAGCCTTCTATATTGGAGCGCTAGGCAGTTACACCAACACCGTCAAGCGTAAAGAGCGTCTGCGAGAGTTCAATTTATCGACCGAGCAACTCGATCGTTTGCATGGGCCTGTGGGTTTATCCATTGGCGCCCTAACGCCTCCAGAGATTGCGGTCTCGGTAATGGCCGAAGTGATTGCGGTCAAGTACGGTAAGCAAACCTAAGGTCTGATTGCCGGGCTTTCAATCCGCATACCATTTGCACGACGCATTAGATAAAGCTCGATTTGGGCAAGCTCCACAGAGCCATAAGGATATTGTTCTGCCCGCACTCCCGACATGCAATTACGTAATCT
>DENG01000093.1:9425-13685 GCA_002359975.1 Polynucleobacter sp. UBA2650 | reverse complement strand
GTAGGATGCGCCTGGGGAATAACGCTACCCGCCAGCTTTAAGCCTGCTCTGTCATCGTGGCACTGCGCACACGATAGATTGAGCTGCCCCATTCTCTGAAAATAAAGAGTTTTACCTTTTTGAAAATCAGCATCTATTGCAGAATCTTTCGAAGCTGTAATTGGCAGGCCTTTGGATTGATAGGCAATCAGAGTACTTAGCGCTAGTAATGGCTTAGACTCATACGCAAAAGCGGGTGATTGTTGGCGAGTGGTACGGCATTGATTAATTTGCCCTTCCAGATTGAGTAATTTACCTTGAACCCGTTTTGGAAAGGTGGCAGAGACACCTTTCATGGATTGCTTTACATCACTATGACAATCAACACAGGCTTTACTACTGGGATTATTACGATCGATCCAAAGAGCCTCGCCGTCCATGATCCAAAACATGGCTGGATTTAAGCTCATATCATTTTGCATCGCCTGATTAGTGGGCGACATCAATGCATAAGCTGATACTCTAGAATCAGCCTGCAAGAAAGGTGCGCTTGTCAGCAATAAACCCAATAAGGCACATTGCCCTAGTAATCTCATAAAACAGTAATGGCCTGTTTCACGATCGTGAGGTAATCGTTATCGCCCGTCCACTTAAACTCGAGAGTTCCGGATTGGTCTGCTTTGGCATAGAAAATAAAGAGTGGGTTCGAGCCGACGCCCGGATGAAGGTCAGCCTTAAATACTTCTTTGCCGTTATAGGTACAAACAAACTCCCGAATAATGTCGCGGGGCACGCGAACACCCTGCTCGGTATGCCGAAAGCCCGACTCCATCTCATGCTGCACAATGGCGCGGATTGAAAATACCTCACCCCGTTTTGCTGTTTTGGGAAGAGTAACGACTGCTCGAGAGGAACGACTCATATCATCTCCGTACAGGCAGAGAGGGTTACCACCGTATCAACGCTGGTGCGCCAAAATGAGCCATCGCTCATTTGTGCCAAAGCCCATACCTTTTGGGAGTCAGCCAAACGAATCCGCGTGCTTGCTTCCGCCTTACCCGATAGGGGTGTGAAATAACAACTCACCACGTTTGGTAATGGATTAGCCTCGGCGATGATGTGTATGGCTTTAACGTAATCGTTTTGCGTCATTGGGCTTTGTACAGAAAACTTAATCGCTACTAAATTGCCGTTCTCGACAAGGGGTGGTAGCTCAAAATAGATACGCCCCGTGTTTACAGGACGATTGCCGACAATCGCTTTCATCGCTTGCATTGCATCGCTTGGGGTCGCGCTTGTGCTCTGCCATGGGCTTAATGTAAGCGCAGTCAATGAGGTAATAAATACACGACGCTGGTTCATGGTGTTTTGATGGTTAACAAATAGGCAATGACATCTTCAATTTCTTGGGCACTCAATACGGTCTTACCAGCAAATTGAGGGGCAACGCGCTGGAGATGATCGATTCTAAAGTAGGAAGGCATGATCGTGTTGGCACTGGTTTTAGAAGGGTCTACTAAGCGAGCGCGCAGTTGTGCGGCCGATAGATTAGCAACGCTGAGTTTTAACTCTGGGGCTAAGTTACCTTGAAAACGTTCTTCTGGAAACGGGCCGGCATGGCACAAGATGCATAAGCCGGTCTGCCGACTGGTCACAAGTGTGCGGCCCTTGATGGGGTCTCCAGGTTTACCGCTTAATGAATTTGGGATGGCATCGCCATCCCAAATGATTTGCGCCTGAGAGCTTGTGGGAAGCGCTAGCAGCGCACTAATCGCTAGCGCAATCCCAAACCGCATACCTTAGACGAGCGTAATACCGCTGTTCTTTAGAGGTACTGTGCGGATTCGCTTACCCGTTGCCCGGTAAAAGGCGTTTAAGACGGCAGGTGCCGCTACTGAAATAGTAGGTTCACCAATACCGCCCCACTCCTTGCCACCACCCTGAATAATGATGGTTTCTACTTTAGGCATCTGTTTTAAGCGAATCGATCCAAAGGTATCGAAGTTGGTCTGCTCAATCCGACCATTCTTGACCGTGCACTCTTCCTCGAATAAGGCAGATAAGCCATACACAAAGGAGCCGGAGACTTGACGCTCAATTTGGGCAGGATTCACTGCGTATCCAGGATCGGTTGCTGCAACGATGCGATGAATCTTGACCTTGTTGCCATCGGTGACCGATAGCTCACAGGCAGCAGCTACGAAACTACCAAAGGATTTCTGTTGGGCAATCCCACGGAATACTCCTGCGGGTGCTGGTTTGGTCCAACCAATCCGATCGGCTACTGCATTAAGCACCGCTAGATTACGTGGATAGTTCGCAGAGTACTTGCGACGGAACTCGACTGGATCGACTCCAGCGTATTCTGCCAACTCATCCATAAAGCATTCCATGAACACCGCATTTTGGTTAATGTTCACGCCCCGCCAAAATCCTGGAGGTACGTGCGTATTGCGCATCGCGTGATCGATCATCAAGTTCGGGAAGTCATAGCTAATACCATGCTCGCCGCCCTTCGCAACGCCTTGGAATACCAATGGGTCCATACCCTTGTTTTGCGCAACCACTGCAGGGCGCACGGAGGTCAAGATCGATTGACCCGATAAACGCATATGAACACCCGTCAGGTTTTTCTTGCTATCAAAGCTAGCGCTCATTTTGCACATCATGATGGGGTGATAGCGACCTTGGGTCATATCTTCTTCACGAGTCCAAATCAACTTGATCGGTGTGCCTGGCATTTGCTTAGCAATATTGACCACCTGGGTGGTGTAGTCCTGAAAAGCACCGCGACGACCAAAGCCACCACCTAGATTTACCTTAATGACATCACACTTATCAGCGGTTAAGCCCGAAGCAGCAATTACCGCAGCCAAAGAGGCTTCACCGTCTTGAGTTGGTACCCAAGCACGGCAACTGTCTGGGGTCCATACCGCTGTTGCGTTCATTGGCTCCATTGGCGCATGGTTTAAGAACGGATAGAAGAACTGCGCTTCAATCGTTTTAGAAGAATCTGCAGCGACCTTCTTGTAATCACCGTTCGCATTACCTACAAAGGTTTGCTCTGCTTTTAAGCCTTCTTCTAAACGCTTCAGAATATCGGCTTGTTGCACATTTGCATTAGGGCCTTCATCCCATACGATTGGCAAACGATCCATCGCTGTTTTTGCTTGCCAAAATGTGTCAGCAATCACGGCAACCGCTGAATCACCAACCTGCACAACCTTTTTGACACCCTTCATGCCGGCTACTTTGCTAGCATCAAAGCTTTTGAGCTTGCCACCAAATACGGGGCTGTCCTTAATGGTTGCGTTCAACATGCCGGGCATCTTGAGGTCGATCGCATAGACCTGCTTACCGGTGACCTTATCAGCCAAACTATCCAAACGATCCATCGGCTTACCGATTACCTTCCAACGCTTCGGATCTTTTAGTTCAATACCTTTTGCATCGGGTACGGGTAACTTAGCAGCTGCGGCTGCAACCTTGCCAAAGCTAACGGAGCGACCACTAGCCTGATGTGTAATGATGCTATTGACTGCCAAGCATTCGACTGCAGGAACACCCCACTGATTAGCAGCAGCCTGAACCAACATGATGCGGGCAGCCGCACCGCCCTTACGCACATAGTCTTCTGAGGTACGGATACCGCGGCTACCGCCGGTGGAGAATGATCCCCAAACACCCTTGCGTTTTAGGCTCTCACCTGGTGTTGGGTAATCGATGGTAATTTTTTTCCAATCACACTCTAGCTCTTCAGCAACCAATTGAGCTAAGCCAGTAATAGTGCCCTGGCCCATCTCGGAGCGAACGACCCGAATCACAACGGTGTCGTTTGGCTGAATTACAACCCAAACACCAATCTCAGGGGCGCTGGCTTTATCAGCAGCTTGTGCATGAGCAGTTCCAATGACGCCGGGAAACTCTAGACCAATGGCTAAGCCCGTTGTAATTGCAGATGTGCCAACAATAAATTGGCGACGGGATAAATTAGGTACGCGTGCATTCATGATTTTCTCCTTATGCCTTCGCTGCTGCATGGATTGCGGCACGCACTTCTTGGAAGGTTCCACAACGGCAGATATTGGTTACGGCAGCATCAATATCGGCATCGCTGGGCTTGGGATTTTTTCTGAGCAAGGCAGTGGCGGCCATAATCATGCCGGTTTGGCAGTAGCCGCATTGCGGTGCCTGTTTATCAACCCATGCTTGCTGTAATTTATTTAATTTGCCACCAACGGAGAGGCTCTCAACGGTTTCAATTTTCTTACCCTCGGCTGC
>DENG01000093.1:6876-9402 GCA_002359975.1 Polynucleobacter sp. UBA2650 | reverse complement strand
GCAATACCGCAACCGTATTTGGTACCTGTTAAGCCAACTTGCTCACGAATCGCCCAAAGTAAGGGGGTATTTGGATCTACATCTACAGTTCGTACTTTTCCATTGATGGTCAACTTTGCCATTAGGATCTCCTCATTGATGATTATTTTTAGTTCAGACTTTCAACAGTCTTTTTAATAAAAAGCCTCATTAATCATAAACGAATTACCCCAAAGAGCACTCGGGTTTTTGCCTAATTCGAGCGTCGCCACGTGGACCCCAAGACTTCTTTGGTATAAGTCAGAAAGTCATTGAATTTATTAGCTATTTTCTGCACATCCCAATTTATGGAGAGCTACACACTTTCTTGACTTCCTCGATAATGGGATAAATCATTTATATAAATTCAATGCCCAAGCCCACCTCTACCCGCCACCTGATTGTGGTGCTTGGCGACCAACTCAATGCAGATTCCAGCGCCTTTACTGGCTTTGATCCCAAGCGTGATTGCGTTTGGATGGCCGAGGTTCATCAGGAATCTACGCATATTTGGTCCTCCAAGCAACGGATTGCACTATTTATTAGTGCCATGCGGCATTTTGCTAAACAATTGGAGGAGGCTAAGGTTCCCTTGCACTACAGTGCCTTGGAAGATTCTGACAACACTCAATCTCTTGACGGTGAGTTACTTAGTGCCATCAAGACCCTCAAACCACAAACTCTCATCATGACCGCTCCGGGTGACTGGCGCGTACTTGAGAAGATTAAAGGTGTTGCCAAGCAGACGAACACACCGCTAGAGATTCGGGAGGATGAGTATTTCTTTTCCACCGTTCGTGACTTTGCCCAACATCGCAAAGGCCGTAAGCAAATCCGCCTAGAGTATTGGTATCGGGAGTTGCGTAAGAAACATGCCATCTTGATGGAGGGCGATCAACCCGTTGGCGGCGAATGGAACTACGACCACGATAATCGTAGCGCCTTTAGTAAAGCAGGTCCTCCACCCATCCCCGCACCACTTCGATTTAAACCCGATGCAATCAGCAGCGCAGTTATTCAGTTAGTAAACCAACGCTTTGCTGATCATCCTGGAGAACTAGCACCCACCAGCGAAGGATTTGGGTGGCCTGTAAAGCGTGCTGATGCACTCTTAGTGCTCGCTGATTTTATGAAGAATCGTTTGCCACTGTATGGTCAGTTTCAAGATGCGATGTGGACCAACGAAACGTGGTTATTTCATGCGCATATTGCTAGCTCCCTCAACCTGAAGTTGCTCTCTGCCCAAGAGGTGGTTGCTGCAGCCCAGATAGAGTTCACACAGGGCCGAGCTCCGATCGCGGCAGTAGAGGGCTTCATTCGACAAATATTAGGTTGGCGTGAGTACGTCCGCGGTATTTATTGGACCCAGATGCCTAGCTATCTTGAGCAAAATGCACTCAATGCAAGCGCCCCACTGCCAGCATTCTTTTGGGATGGCAAGACTACGATGCAATGCCTGCAACAAACCATTACACAAAGTTTGAGTACAGGATACGCACACCATATCCAGCGCTTAATGGTCACTGGTTTGTACACCCTTCTACTAGGGGTCAATCCCAAAGAGGTACATGCTTGGTATTTAAGTATGTATGTCGATGCCGTCGAGTGGGTTGAACTTCCAAACGTCATCGGTATGAGTCAATTTGCCGATGGTGGTCTCATGGCCAGTAAGCCCTATATCGCAACCGGTAAGTACATTGATCGCATGAGTAATTACTGCAAGACCTGTATTTACAAGCCTGATCAATCCCATGGCAAGGATGCCTGTCCAATGACGACCCTCTATTGGGATTTTTTGATGCGCCATGAGTCAAGCATGAGCAAGAACCCCCGCATGGTATTACAAGTTCGTAATCTCAACCGTATGACCGATGAGACAAAGCAAGCAATCCAGTCTCAAGCCAAACAATACCGCACGGCATTAATAAGCTAGTAAAGATACGAGTTTGTAGCGTCCGTCACTGCTCATGAGCTTGAGCGTGTACTCTTCAACGAAAACTGCATCACTTAATTTTGGAAAATAGAATTCGTGCGACTTGCCGCGAGGCTCATCGGCGACAAACACCAATTCCTTTGCTGTATCAATTTTTGTTATTCGGTACATAAATACAAATCAACTCAGTAAATCACTGCGATGCGTTGATCAGAGATTATTATTAATATTAGTATTTGTTTCTCAAAATTACTCTTTAAGCTACATCTGCTACTGTTTCATATTTAGAGAATTAAAGCAATCGGGCACTCCCCCTAAGCCGCAAAGTAGATAAGAGCGTTGGAACTATCTCAATTAAGTACCAAAATACAAGGATCGGCTAAGCCATTAACACCTAATCATGACTATTTTTAATGAATACCATTAAGAGAACCTATTTAATAGCTACGCTGGTATTTTTACTCAACGGCATAGTTGGTTCTGTTGCGTACGGTCAGACATCGGCTGGCAAAGTAGATCCTCAGCGTCCTATCCTAGATACTCGAACACAGAAGACTCTCTCAGTGGCGGAATTG
>DENG01000093.1:3720-6854 GCA_002359975.1 Polynucleobacter sp. UBA2650 | reverse complement strand
GGTGAGTTCATTCTGCGACTTAACAAACCTAAGCAAGCGGTGATTGTGGAATATCTACTTGCTGGTAAAGAAGTTCGGTTTACAGATTCGACCCTAGACTCTCTGCATGCAGCCGGCTTTAACAGTAAGGCTTGGCCCTGGTCAATCTACAGCCCTCTTTTTGAGCAATTACGTATTAGTCAACGACCAATCTTTGGAAGCAATCTAGATCGCTCGATTTCGAAGGCCATTTTCTCAGGAGAGCCTAATCCGATTCCTGTGCAGTTCAAGACCGACTACCAAAAAAGCACGCTATCCGGATCAGCAATGTCTGCACTGGAGCAAGATCTCATTGATGGTCACTGTGGCAAATTACCGCCCACCTATTTAAAACCTATGATGATGGTTCAGCGCTTAACGGATATTTCGATGGCACAGGCTTTACTCGAGCGCCCCTCTGGAATTCTTTTGGCTGGCAATGGGCATATTCGTAAGGATTACGGAGTGCCCCAGGTTCTCAAGGCGATTGCTCCTCATCGATCGGTGGTCAATATTGCCTTTATAGAAGATGATGGTCTTGACTCAAAGAATCTTGCCAAGGATCGAGATCGCTATGATTACGTTTGGCTAAGCAAGCCCATTGAGCGCAAGGATCCCTGTGCAGATCTACATTTTAGTAAGCCCAGTAAATGATGCCTCGTATTGAAACTATCTCAGCCGGTCTCGTAGCTCCACTTTGGGTCCGCGAGGATCATGAATTACGCTCAGTGATGTCGGGCATCAAGAAATCTCCTATCAGCACTCTTGCAAAGCCTTGTCCCATTGAAATTACCGCAAGTGGTATTGCAAGTGATGAGCAAGCTGATCATCTGGCCCATGGTGGTATTGAAAAAGCTCTATACGCCTACCCCATTGAGCACTATCCTCACTGGACTAATTATCTTAGCGAGGCTAAGAAGACCGCAATGGACCTCCCGCATGGCTATTTTGGTGAGAACCTCACAATTAGTGGCTTACTAGAAGATTCTGTATTTGTTGGTGATCGTTGGCAAATGGGTGGTGTTGAATGCGTGGTGGTGAAGTTAAGGACCCCCTGCTATAAGTTCACTGCTCGAACAGGGGTTAGCACCGTTGGCAAAGAAATGATCCGCACTGCTCGAAGTGGTTGGTATCTTCGTGTCTTGCAACTTGGATCGATTTGTCCGGGTGATGCCATTACAGTGATTCCAGGACCTCGAGAAACGAGCATCTTAGAGCAGAATCAGGCATTACTTAAAAGCCAATCCCAAGATTAAATTGAAGTTGATTTTGAATGGCTTACTCGTTTTGCCAGTCGCAGAAAGAATGGTCCGATCAGTCCGGAGATCGTATGCCGATATTTTGCAAAGAATCGATACGAGAGGTTCCAGATCGGTCTTAATAAAGGTTGCGAGAACAACCAAGCCAATACAGGTAGGTTAGCGCGACGATAGGCTTCTGCAAAGACGGGTACTCCATGAATCGCTTCCCGCCCTTCCATTTGTCCATACATCCGTGCAAGTGCTTGTTCGCAACTAACGCCTACTACTTGGGGGTCATACTCTGGACCATTGATATCCACAAAGCGCAACAATCCCTGCTGATTGCGGGAAGATAGATAAATAATCTCAGCCTGACACAAAGGACAGGCGCCGTCATAAAAAAGAGTTAGGGGTAAGAGCGCATGGCGCATACGTTTTACAGATACACTCGTGAGATGAATAATGATCCATTGTCCCTGAAATGCGCATTCTTTACATTTTGAGTATTGGTATGGCTCTCAGTGCCTGCGGCCAGGCTGACTACAGCACATGGAACTGCTATGCAGATGGCCAATCCGATCAGAAGGTAGTGATGGTTCTTCAAGAATCTACCATGAAGATTGGGGATCAAAAGCTGAGTTACTGTGGCAGTCTAGGTCTAGTAAGTTATTTTGATCGTTCCTGTAAAGCAGAGACTAAAAACTCGATGGCGCAATTGATTCCGAGCCAATCTCTCTTGACCATTGATACAAAGCAATACCGGTGTGAAAAACTCTAATTATTTATTGGGTACGCTTTAATAGAATCTGTGCGGTCATCCTGCCTGCGAATACAAGATCCATCTCAAGCCCGTCTTGCGATTGTTGGATGCGAACACCATCCTGACTATGGGGTTTGGTCTCCTCGACCGCTAAGAGCTGATTAGGCCATGAGAACTTCATATTGGCGCTCATGGGTAAATAGCCATCAAATAAACGACGCATTAGAGGTCCGGCATTGAGCTGATACATTCCATTCCCTAAAGAATCTAATGCGCGTGATTGCAAATCAATACAAATCGAGCCACCTTTTTGTACCTCGCTTAATGTGACCCGATTGTCACGCACCTCAGCCATTGCAATTCCATCGAGGCTGCGCACCTGAATATCTTTAATTCGGTCTTTATTAAAGAGAATGACGACCTTGCGGATAGGATCTAATTGCTTATGGCATGTCTGGATCTCGACCAAGCCAGACTCTAAGCTAGCTTTACTGATCGTCACCTTAGACTCGTAGGTGTACGCGCCAGGATCTGGCCGATTCTTTAAGTAACGGATTTGACCCTCACCCACCACATCGGCATTCTCTAAAGAATTGGCGAGACTCGAGAAAAGAAAAAGGCACACACCGAGGTGTATGCCTATACGATTTCTTGATGAACAGATCACATCAAGACCAAAACAAATTAATATACTTTTTTGCTAAGACGCTGATCACGCTTCTCAATCATTAACTGCAAAAACCACTCGCCACGCTTCGTGGGGGACTGCATCATATTCTTAATGAATGCCTGAAAGCATGCTGCTAGATTCTGATTACTCATTATCGCTCCCTAGAAATAACTACCTTGATTGTAATTTGTTTGCTGTATCTTAGTTTAGACCAGGCCAAGGCCCTTGCCAGCAGTAAATCGGCCAATGGTTTTAGCCTGCATAAAGCCAGATTGCTGCAAGAGTTGGATTACTTCCTGCTCGGCCTGTGGAGCACAAGAAATGAGCAAGCCCCCACTCGTTTGCGGATCTGTAATGAGGTTTTGTTGCCATTCCTGCATGGTGGCTGACAGATTGATCTCATGACCATACGCTTGCCAATTACGAGTCGATGCGCCTGTATAGA
>DENG01000093.1:2982-3659 GCA_002359975.1 Polynucleobacter sp. UBA2650 | reverse complement strand
ACACCAGTCATCTTGGCTAAGTCCACCCCTGGTTTATTAAGCTGGGTGGTGAGAGCAATCATTTGCTCGTACCCCGATGGTGATAGACGCTCTTTCTTTAAGCCTGCACTAAGGATGCCAACCCCTATTGGTTTACTGAGGATGATGCAATCGCCATCCTGCGCGCCGCTATTGCGTTTTAAGTTTGTAGGATCAACAATCCCAATGACCACTAGGCCATAGATTGGCTCCACACTATCAATCGAGTGACCGCCCGCAATCGGAATTCCAGCTAATTGACAGACAGACTCACCCCCTGCGGTTATCTTTTGAATAGTCTCTATCGGTAGGACTTGAATCGGCATTCCCAAGAGAGCAAGTGCAAACAATGGCTGCCCACCCATGGCATACACATCAGAGATCGCATTAGTTGCTGCAATCCGTCCAAAGTCGAAAGGATCATCCACAATTGGCATGAAAAAATCAGTGGTTGCCACAATCGCTTGCCGATCATTGATTTGATAAACGGCCGCATCCTCATTATTTTCAGAGCCTGCCAATAAAGCTTGTGAGATCGTTTTAAAGGGGGAATCCTTCAAGATATCGCTCAAGATACCGGGGGCGATCTTGCAACCGCAACCGCCACCATGGGATAAGGATGTTAGTCGACCGTTATAGATAGGAGTAGTGGAATTCAC
>DENG01000093.1:2638-2938 GCA_002359975.1 Polynucleobacter sp. UBA2650 | reverse complement strand
CTTACATTTCGTAAGGTATCGGTAGCGACATCAAGATAGGCTGCAACACTTTTTATAGCAGCCTGCTTAACAGCAGGAACAATCGCATTCACAATCTTACTCACAGCTTCTTGTGTACCTGCACCATTCTTGCCTGTATCGATATCAGTAATATGAATATCGTCTAACTTTAAATTAACCGTTGTACTGACAATGCGAGTATCACGGTACGATAAATTAGCTCCCTCAATATCGAACTTCTTAATCAAAATTCTGGGTTGTTGGCGATCCTTATCCTTCTTACCTTTTGGATCTCCCGCC
>DENG01000093.1:0-2591 GCA_002359975.1 Polynucleobacter sp. UBA2650 | reverse complement strand
TAAATTATCTGTTTGTTTGGTCTTGATGTAATAGACCATCGGACTATTTAGCAAAATACGATCAATCACTACTGAGTCTAATTTGGATTCTTTGGAATTTAGCGTAATCTGAATCAGGCCTGCTTTAAATGCCGCTGGATCATTAAAGCCAGGGGGATTAGCAATCTCAAGATTTGTGATCGTGGCAGTAGTCTGACGCAAACTAATATTGACCTCCCCAACACTGACCTTAGTACCCAGTGACTCTGATCCATACTGCTCGATCGCAGTCTTTACATACGCATCAATCTTGCCTGAACTGTAATAGGCTACGCCGAGGACGATGCCCGCTAGAACAACAACTGAAATAATGATCATCTTGAGGATTTTCATGGTTAGACTCTAGTAAGCATGTATTTTATTTCCGTACTTCCCGAATCTTCATGAACAGAATACTAAGGGCAAACGCTAGGGTTAAGGCATTGGTCACAATCAGTGGCATGCTATCTATCGCAATGCCGTAGGCCAACCACAAAGCTACGCCGCTAGCAAACATGGTGTACATCCCCAAGGAAATGCCCGATAGGTCCTTCGTTTTCCAGGACTTTATCGCCTGAACTAAAAAGGAGAATGTCGTTAGGCAGGCAGCTAAGTAGCCAATGATGTCAACATGAAGCGCCATGGGATCTTAGCGTATCTAAAAACCTTCTAGCCTACTTTAACTAATTCGACCAATGGCACAACTCACAAACGATTTTGCAGTCGCAATGCCTTTATCGAGTCCGGCCACTGATCCTTTTTCTGGATAGCCCATGCCCAACAACTTCGCCACAACCTGCGGGCGTAAGTTTGCATCAGCTTCCAGAACTACTGCTTTCTGAGCATGGTCGACAATTACACCAGCGACTCCCGTAATCGACATCAAACCCTTCACAATCGTGTTCTCACAACCACCGCACTTCAGGTTCTCAATTTCCACAGTCATTTGGTTTGCCATCATTCTCTCCTTGAGAAAGTAGTTCTATATTCATTGTAGGTCTTTATCGGGTTTTTAGCTGTTTGGCGAGATCCAGAAAATCGGTAGCATGGTAATCAGTCCAGGTCTCACGATGCAGATCGTCTCTAGCTTGCTTGGGACCAAACTCCAGCGGCCGCTCAATAAATGCTGTTTGCAGACCACAGGCATGGGCAGCTTGGAGATCGTCCTTGTGAGAGGCAACCAACATCACCTCGTTGGGCTCTAGATCAAAGATATTGCAAACCCCTAAATAGGTTTCTGGATCGGGCTTGTAGTGACGAAATACCTCTGCTGACAAGATCAGATCCCAAGGTAAACCCGCTTTCTTGGCCATATTTGCCAAGAGCCCTAAATTACCATTGGAGAGGGTCACGATCGTGTGATCTTGTTTTAAGAGTGTCAGTCCAGAAACGGTATCGGGCCATGGATGCAAGCGGTGCCATACGAGATTCAAATGCCTTTTCTGAGATTCGGTGAGCCTGTCGATACTGAACTCTTTTAAAACTTGGTCGAGGATGATGCGGTGTAAATCATCAATTCGGGTCCATCCCAACTCCCCAGAGCGCACTCTCGCCATGGCAGGTTTATAACCACTACGCCAGCTACTGGTAAATGAAATGGCATCGATCTCCGGAATAAGGCTAGCAACCTCCGCAGTAATCGAGCCATGCCAATCGACAACCGTCCCAAATACATCAAAAGCCAATACTCTAGGTTTCATATCCAGTAATCCGTCAGAATTAAGCAATAATCCATAATAGACAAAAAATACCTCTTACCTCTATAAATAACCTTGAGCTCCATACCCCATGCCTATCATTACCAATATTGAAGACCTGCGCGTTTTACATCAAAAACGTACCCCCAAAATGTTTTATGACTATGCCGACTCCGGTTCGTGGACCGAGTCGACCTATCGCGCCAATGAATCCGATTTTCAGAAGATCAAATTACGGCAACGGGTGGCGGTCAATATGCTCAATCGGACCACCAAAACCAAAATGATTGGCCAAGACGTTGCAATGCCTGTGGCATTGGCACCCACTGGCTTAACGGGCATGCAGTACGCCGATGGTGAGATCCTTGCTGCCCAAGCCGCAGAAAAATTTGGGGTGCCATTCTGCTTATCGACCATGAGTATTTGCTCGATTGAAGATGTTGCCGAACGCACGACAAAACCATTTTGGTTCCAGCTCTACGTCATGAAAGACCGTGGCTTTATTGAGCGCTTGATCGAGCGAGCTAAAGCAGCCAATTGCTCAGCCCTAGTTCTTACATTAGATCTTCAGATCTTAGGTCAGCGCCATAAAGATATTAAGAATGGCTTAAGTGCTCCACCCAAGTTAACTATTCCGAACATTTTGAACATGATGACCAAACCACGTTGGTGCATGGGGATGCTACAAACACCCCGTCGCACCTTCCGTAATATTGTTGGTCATGCTACCGGTGTTGGCAATATGTCTTCACTATCTTCATGGACCGCTGAGCAATTTGATCCGGGACTCAATTGGGGAGACGTTGAGTGGATTAAGAAACTTTGGGGTGGCAAGCTCATTATCAAGGGCATCTTAGATCCTGATGATGCCCGTGC
>DENG01000033.1:9427-16943 GCA_002359975.1 Polynucleobacter sp. UBA2650 | reverse complement strand
CCCGCCAATAGGTCACGTAATGAGTCGCCTACGATAGGGATATTACTTAATGGCATAGCAGGGTTTGCGGGACTTTTTAAATAACGGTCTGCAATTTGGTGCATTAATCCGGGTTTAGGCTTACGACAGTCGCATTGATCGGCATCGGTATGAGGACAAAAGAAAATGCTATCAATTCTGCCACTCAGTGGTTTGAGCAAATCCATCATCTTTTGATGCATCGCATGTAGTTCACTGAGGCTGTAATACCCACGGGCGATACCTGATTGGTTGGTGGCAATGGTTAGGGTATAGCCTGCCTGAGAAAGTAACGCAATCGCCTCTAGGCTATTGGGAATCGGGATCCACTCCTCGCATGATTTGACATAATCATCACGATCTTGATTAATCACTCCATCGCGATCCAAAATAATGAGCTTATCGACCCTGACTGTCATGCAAGCTTGCCAATATCGGCGACTAAATTCATTTGTTGGTGGAGACATTGCAGCAGGGCAAGACGATTATTGCGAAGCCCGATGTTCTCATCCATCACCATGACATCCGCAAAGAATTGATCAATTGGTTCACTAAGCGCAACAAGATCTTGCAGTAAATTAAAAAACTGTTGGGCTTGGAGCTGTTGATCAAGGCGCGGCTGCAGTTCTGTAAGAGCGGCATATAAATTCTGTTCTGCTGCGATGGAGAGCAAACTCGGGTTGATATCCGTATTTGGTTTACCTTCCACTTTTTTCAGAATATTGCTAATTCGCTTATTGGCGCTGGCAAGCGAATTTGCTTGGGGCAGCTGATTAAAGGCTCGAATTGCCAACAAACGTGCAATTAGATCGTTGATCCTATCTGGATGGGCACTTAGTACCGCATCAATCTCTGCGGAACTAAAGGCAGCCCCTTCAATCACTTGATCTTTTAAGTATGCTTTTAATCGATCCAGAATAAACTGATAGATAACCTCTTCATCAATCTCAACCTTCAAAGCCAGATTTGAAAATTGCTGCTTCGCAAGTCCAATCAGTTGCATCAGATTGAGCGGTAGATTCTTTTCCAGTAGCAGACGGCAAATCCCTAAGGCATGGCGACGCAGTGCATAGGGGTCCTTATCGCCAGTGGGAGCAAGACCGACACCCCAAATCCCAATAATGGTTTCTAACTTATCGGCGATCGCCAATACGGTTCCCACTAAGGTTTGCGGTAGGGAATCCCCAGCAAATCGGGGGAGATAGTGTTCGTAACACGCGGCAGCAACATCCGGCGCTTCATGATTCGCTAAGGCGTAGTAAGCCCCATGACCCCCTGTAGCTCGGGGAACTCGCCAACCATTTCCGTTAATAGATCAGCTTTAGCGAGTTGTGCGGCACGGTCAACCTCCTGAAGCTTAAGCTGTGATCCAGCTTGATTTAGGTTGCTAGCAATTTCATTGGCCAATACTCGAACTCGTTCTGAGCGTTGCAGTTGATTTCCTAATTGATTGTGATAAATCACCTTGGCTAAATCAGGAATGCGCGATTCCAAAGTACGTTTCTGATCTTGAAGATAAAAGAAGCGAGCATCCGCCAAACGGGGGCGAATAACGCGCTCATTCCCCGAAATAATTGACTCTGGTTGATCCGTTTGTATATTCGAGACGATAAGGAAGCGATTGCTTAGCTTGCCGTCTTGATTAGTTAAGGCAAAGTATTTCTGATTGGTTTGCATTGTCAAAATTAAGCATTCCTGAGGAACTTCCAAAAACTCGGGATCAAATTCGCAGCTGTAGATCGCCGGATACTCTACCAAGGCGGTGACCTCATCCAAAAGAGCATCTGGCATTAGGACCCGCAAGCCCTTGGCAGCCTTTTGTAACTCAGACTCAATGTAAGCACGGCGCTTACCAAACGATGCAATCACCTTAGCGCTTTCGAGCTGGGACTCGTACTGCTGCGCATCGCTAATAGTTATCATCCCGGAAGATAAAAAACGATGCCCCTCGGTTTGCTTACTGGCATCAATCCCCAAAGCATGGATTGCAAGTGTCTTTGATCCGTGAAGAGCAATAATGCGGTGTACAGGTCTAGCAAATTGAACCTCTTCAATCGCTCCAGACGGTACTGTGATTTGATAATGCATCATTTTTGCGATTGGTAAATGATCAATGGCAGCAATCAAAGCCTGTTGTAAGGCCGACTCAAGGCGTGCGCCTGTAGCAATCGTATTTAAGTAGAGTGCCTCATTTTTACCTTCACCGCTACGTTCCAATTGATCGAGCGGGGTATCGGGGTGACCCAAGCTCACTAACTTTTTTGTAAGCGCTTGACTGGGTTTACCTTGCGCATCAAAGGCAATTGAGAGTGGTAAGAGTTTCTCGCGCACCGGATAATCGGGCGCTTGATCTAAAACATCGCTAATCAGTACTGCTAAACGTCTTGGGCTGGCAAATGACTGATAAGCGCTACTGGCGCTTAGCAACTGGGCTTTATTTAAACTTTCATAAATTGATTGCGAAAGGGATTCGCCCAACCGTTTGAGTGATTTTGGTGGGAGTTCTTCGGTAAATAATTCGAGCAGCAAGGGAGGGCGGTTCATATAAAGATCAATGCCTTAATGCGCTTTACTTTGCAACATAGGAAAGCCTAGTTGTTCACGTGACTCGTAATACGCTTGCGCAACTAAGCGCGACAGATTACGAATACGACCAATATAGGCAGCACGTTCCGTTACGGAGATAGCCCCACGGGCATCGAGAAGATTAAAGGTATGAGCTGCTTTTAAAACCATCTCATACGCTGGCAGTGCAAGCGCATGCTCCATTAAGCGCTTTGCTTCACTCTCGTAATGATTAAAGTTTGCAAACAGAAAGTCTGTATTGGAGTGTTCGAAGTTATAGCGTGACTGCTCCACTTCATTTTGATGATACACATCACCATAGCTTACGCCCTCTGTCCAGACCAGATCAAAGACATTGGAGCAGTTTTGCAAGTACATCGCTAAGCGTTCTATTCCGTAGGTAATTTCACCCAATACCGGTTTGCAATCCAAACCACCCACTTGCTGAAAATACGTAAACTGAGTCACTTCCATCCCGTTGAGCCAAACCTCCCAGCCAAGGCCCCACGCCCCTAAGGTTGGGTTCTCCCAGTCGTCTTCCACGAAACGAATATCGTTTTGCTTTAGATCAAGCCCCAAGGCTTTTAAAGAGCCTAAATACAAATCCAAAATATTGGCAGGCGCTGGTTTTAAAACCACTTGATATTGATAGTAGTGCTGTAAACGATTTGGGTTTTCTCCATAACGACCATCTTTGGGACGTCTTGAGGGCTGAACATAGGCTGCTTTCCATGGTTCAGGACCAATGGCTCGTAAAAAAGTGGCTGTATGCGAGGTGCCGGCCCCAACTTCGAGATCGATGGGCTGTAACAGCGCACAACCTTGTTGGTCCCAATAATCTTGAAGTTTGAGAATAATTTGTTGAAACGTTAGCATGCGACACAATGATTTTTTAGATAAGACCTTGATTTTACTCGGCAAACCAAGGACTCGTTAAAAAATCAGTTCGGTTGCGATCTACGCCAATAACCAATCCCCAGAGCAAAAACAACCCAGATCAAAATCGGCCAGTTGCCCCAGATCACATAAGGCGTCTGTCCTTCAAAGGCTTGCACTCGAATATCAAGTTCGCCTTGAACAAATTGCGAAAGGCTTGCTACAACTCGGCCGCGCTGATCAATCACGGCGGTGATCCCGGTATTGGTGGCACGTAAACTGGGTAGACCGGTTTCGAGAGAGCGTAATTGGGAGAGGCGTAGTTGCTGCATGGGGGCTTGCGATTGGCCAAACCAAGCCAAGTTCGTAACGTTCACTAAAAGATTAACTGGTTCTCGGCTATTACGAATTCGGGTGGCGATTTCATTGCCAAAAATATCTTCATAGCAGATTGAGATGGCCGCATAAAGCGGGCGATCTGGATTGGCGCTGGGGCGGATCGAAAATGGGGCTTGATCAATCGATCCTCTTGCAAAGTCACTCATCGGCACTTTAAATGCATCCACAAACCACTGAAAGCCTGGAGGTATAAATTCACCAAAAGGAACTAAGTGATATTTATCGTAGTGGTAGATGGGCTGTTGGTTCGAAAAGCCACTGACTCGATTGGAGTACTGAACCGCAGTATCGCCTTTTGCGCTTTTGCCAATTAAGCCAAGTAATACATGGCTATTTGTCTCATTTGCAAATATTTGAATACGTTCAATTGACTGATTGGGAATGTCCGTCTCAGGCCAGGGAAATGCAGTCTCAGGGACAATAATTAAATCGGCTGGGGCTTTAATTATTTGATCCCGATAAAAATGGATTTGTTTTAGGATTTCAGCGGGATTAAATTTGAGGCTTTGTTCAAAGTTCCCCTGAATCAATCGCACTGAGATGGGCAAGTCTTTGGGGCTGGTGAACGACCAAATTCCCAAAACCTGGACAATTGCAACCACTCCCACTACGCCAGCGATATTTCGTAGTCGGGGCTGACTCAATTGTGAGGCGGCCCAGATAAATAAAAAGGTACAGGCTAAGCCACCGAAGTAAGGTGCGATATGTGCAAATGGACCATTCACTTGCGACTCGGCAAATCCCATCCACGGAAAGCCAGTAAACATCTGACCTCGTAAATATTCAGTTAGTACCCATGCCGCAGGAATCGCCAGGGATCGCCACGCAGAATAAGTGACCTGCTTTGCAATGAGGTTGGCTAATCCAAAATAGACTGCCATTAGACTGGCTAGGGCAAGAACAGCAAGGCTTGATAACCATACTGCCATTCCACCGACATCGTGAAGGCTAATAAAAATCCACCAAAGAGCAGGCACAAAATAACCCAGACCAAGTAAGAATCCATCGCGAAATACTTGGCCCAATCTTGATTCACTGCTTTGATCTAATAGGTATAGAGCGTAAGCAAATAAAGGAATTTGAAAGTAACCACTAAGGGGAAGCTCACTCGCGACTGCTAAAAGAACCCCTAAAAAAACAAGTAAGGCGCTGTAAATAATCGGATTGGCCTGTCGACTACTTTGCAATTACGATTCGGTAGCAGAAGCGTTGGAGGGGGCAATGCGACGCATCAGAAGAATATGCACTTGACGAGGGTCGGCACGCTGCACTTCAAATTCAAAACCATCAATACGAACCCGCTCGCCAAATTTTGGCACTCGACCTAGATGTTGAATCACCAGCCCAGCTACAGTTTCTACGTCCTCTGCTGAAAAGTCCGTCTTTAGCTCTTCATTAAGCTGCTCAAGCTCGGTCATACCTTTGATTCGATAATCACCATTTTTTAAGACGGTGATGTTGTCAGATTCCTCATCGATGTCATGCTCATCCTCGATGTCGCCAACAATTTGCTCAATCACATCTTCAATCGTAATCATTCCAGCCACGCCACTGTACTCGTCAACCACAATGGCCAGATGATTGCGATTATTACGAAAGTCTTTTAATAGGATGCTCAAACGCTTTGACTCCGGAATAAAGACAGCAGGACGCAACCAATCACGGATTTGAAAATCCTTCTCGGTAAAGTGACGCAATAGGTCTTTGGCCAACAGAATGCCAATTACTTGATCACGGCTACCCTCAAAGACCGGAAAACGTGAATGCCCTGTTTTAACAACATCCGCAATGATCTGCGGTAGGGGAGAGCTGACATCGATCCAATCTATTTGGGCTCTTGGTAAGAGAATATCCCGCGCCGATAGCTCGCCCACCTGAAAGACCCCTTCGATCATCGAGAGGGCGTCAGCATCCATCAAACCATCAATCTGTGCCTCTCGCAGAGTTTCTATTAACTCCTTGCGTTGAGCCTTGGGATCAGAGGGTTGAACAGAGAAAAACGCGCTTAAGCGATCAATCAAGCTATTTGACATAGATTAGACATAGCATAAAACATTTTGATGACAAGATCCTATTGAAGAAAACTGTTATCAATAGGGATTGGCAAAGCCGATAGAAGCCAGTAACTTGACTTCAAGGGCCTCCATTTTCTTTGTTTGGGCCGCATTCATATGGTCATGACCCTGGGCATGCAGACAGCCATGAATGAGTAAATGCGCTAAATGGGCCTTCAATAACTTACCTTGCTCTTTTGCTTCTTGGCGCACAATCGGCATACACAAAACGATATCGGCATCAATTGCTTCACCCTTGTTGTGATATGGAAAAGTAAGGACATTGGTTGGTTTATCAAAGCCCCGAAAGAACAGATTTAGATCGTGCGCCTCTGCTTTATTGATAAACCGAATCGTAATACGAGCAGGTTTTGTAAAACACTTTCTGGACCATTGGCTAAGCTCTGTCTCGGAGGCGATCGACATTATTTGGGTTTGTAGTGCAGAACTTGCATATTGCAGTTCGATGGATGGTAATTTAGGCATGGATCTTTTCTTCAGGCGGGCACATAAGCAAGTTCGCCACGTAGGGTATGTTTAAGAACTTCGGTGACCTTGACATCTAACATCTCTCCGATCCAGCTATCTGCTTGGGGGTGAGCGACATCATTGGGGGGAATGAGGATATTAATCACGCGGTTGTTTTCAGTGCGACCTAAGAGATGGGCGCCATCGCGCGTGAATCCCTCAATCAAAACACGCTCTGTTTTATCTAGCATGGCCTTGCTAACCACAAGTGCTTGCGCATCAATTTGAGCAATGAGGCGCTGTAAGCGTTTGAGTTTGATCGCGTAGGGGGTGTCATCCATTAAATTGGCTGCAGGGGTTCCTGGGCGGGGACTAAATATAAAGGAGTAGCTATTATCAAAATTGAGCTCCACCACCATATCCATTAATTTTTCAAAGTCAGCATCGGTCTCACCAGGAAAGCCCACGATAAAGTCGCTGGATAAGGACAGATTAGGACGTACAGCACGCATCTTACGAATGATGCTCTTGAACTCCAGTGCGGTATAGCCACGCTTCATCGCAGCAAGAATGGTGTCAGAGGCATGTTGAACGGGGAGGTGTAAATGGCTAACCAGTTGAGGCACTTTGTCATAGACATCGATTAATCGCTGTGTGAACTCTTTGGGGTGGCTGGTCGTAAACCGAATCCGATCAAGCCCTGGGATTTCAGACATGTACTCGAGAAGCAGGGCAAAGTCAGCAATCTCCTTGCTATTGCCCATCGTCCCGCGATACGCATTGACGTTTTGTCCAAGCAGGGTAATTTCTTTTACGCCTTGTTCGGTAAGACCAACTATTTCAGTGAGAACATCTTCAAAGGGCCGTGACACTTCCTCGCCACGCGTATAGGGAACCACGCAATAGCTACAGTATTTGGAGCAACCCTCCATGATGGATACAAAGGCAGAGCCCCGTGTTTGACGCGAACGAGGGAGGTGATCAAATTTCTCAATCTCTGGAAACGAAATATCCACTTGGGATTTACCAGTTTCTAGTCGTTTAGCAATTAAATCAGGTAGGCGATGTAAGGTTTGTGGGCCAAAGACAAAGTCAACATGGGGCGCACGGTTCACAATTTGCTTGCCCTCTTGGCT
>DENG01000033.1:8334-9337 GCA_002359975.1 Polynucleobacter sp. UBA2650 | reverse complement strand
TTGAGCAAGATGACATCTGCTTCTTCGATGTCACTAGTATTACTCATGCCTTCGGATGAATGGAGTACATCGGCCATTTTTTCCGAATCGTACTCATTCATTTGGCAACCAAATGTTTTGATATAAAGCTTTTTCATGTGCCGTTCTCAGGTTTATAGCTGGGGGCTAAGCTAGATTGTAGTCGAAGCGCCCATATGGAGCCCTCGTCAAGGGGCTTGAAATTGGGCAATCAGTCCCCATATAAGGCGTATCCATTAATACTGAGGTAAGCCATGACTATGCAAAAAGAAACCCTAGGATTTCAGGCAGAAGTAAAGCAGCTTTTACAGCTGATGATCCACTCCCTTTATTCCAATAAAGAAATTTTCTTACGTGAGTTAATTTCAAATGCTTCCGATGCGGCAGATAAGCTTCGATTCGAGGCTATTAACCATGCCGATTGGTACGAATCTGATCCTGAGCTCAAAATTCAGATCAGCTTTAATAAAGAAGCGAGAACCGTCACCATTGCCGATAACGGAATTGGGATGAGCCGCGATGAAGTGATTGCCAACTTAGGAACGATTGCCCGCTCTGGAACGAAAGAATTCTTTTCTAAGCTTTCGGGTGACGATCAAAAAGATGCTGCATTAATTGGGCAGTTTGGAGTGGGTTTCTATTCGGCATTTATTGTTGCTGACAATATCGTGGTTCAGACCCGTCGCGCAGGCTTACCTGCTAGCGAAGGAGTGCGCTGGGAATCTCAAGGGGCTGGCGAGTTCACGATTGAAACCATCAATCGACCTGAGCGGGGAACGTCGATTACCCTACATTTGCGAGAGGAAGAAGATGATCTCCTCTCAAGCTGGAAACTCAAATCCATTATTCGGAAATACTCGGATCATATTTCCCTGCCCATTCAGATGCAAAAAGAAGAGTGGGATGAGGGCAAAAAAGAGCAGGTGCAAAAGGATGAGTTTGAGAACATTAATCAAGCGACTGCATTGTGGGCGAGACCAAAATC
>DENG01000033.1:7632-8294 GCA_002359975.1 Polynucleobacter sp. UBA2650 | reverse complement strand
CAACTCTTATTTATTCCTAAGAAGGCAGGTTTTGATCTCTGGGATCGCAATAAGCGTAACGGTATTAAGCTCTATGTAAAGCGCGTATTTATTATGGATGACGCAGAGCAGTTAATGCCTACCTACCTGCGTTTTGTTTCTGGAGTGATTGACTCAGCCGACTTGCCTCTCAATGTATCCCGCGAGATTTTGCAAGAGTCGCGAGATGTTAAGGCGATTCGCGAGAGCTCCACGAAGCGTGTCTTAGGTATGTTGGAGGATTTGGCGAATAGTGAAGATGCGAGCAAGAAGCAACAATATGCCGAGTTCTGGCAAGAGTTTGGCCAAGTATTAAAAGAAGGGATTGGTGAGGACAGCGGCAATCAAGAGCGCATAGCTAAATTAGCACGTTTTGCTAGCACCCATTCAGACTCAGCTGAGCAAACAGTTTCTTTGGCTGACTATGTCAGTCGTATGAAAGAGGGCCAAGACAAAATCTATTACGTAACAGGCGATTCTTACACTGCCGCTAAGAACAGTCCTCATCTAGAGATCTTCCGCAAGAAAGGTGTTGAGGTTTTACTTCTATCCGACCGGGTTGATGAGTGGATGCTTTCATTCTTCCCAGAATTTGAGGGTAAATCACTGGTATCCGTAGCCAAGGGTGGCTTAGATCTCGGCGC
>DENG01000033.1:0-7565 GCA_002359975.1 Polynucleobacter sp. UBA2650 | reverse complement strand
ATTACCTTCCGTCTAACTGATTCCCCAGCATGCTTGGTGGCGGATGAGCATGAGCTCTCCGGAAATTTATTGCGTATGCTTAAGGCCGCGGGACAGCAAGCCCCAGATACGAAACCTATTTTAGAAATTAATCCTCAGCATCCTTTGGTGCTCAAACTAAAATACGAGGACAAGCAATTCGATGACTGGGCAACGATTTTGTTTGATCAAGCGCTCCTTGCGGAGGGCGGGCAATTACAAGACCCGGCTGCATTTGTGAAGCGGATTAATCAGATGTTATTGGCATAAAGGAAACGCTATGAGAGCAGTCGTATCTCGTTTTGGTAGTGGTCATTTTCAACAAGCTCTAGAGGTTGGATCAGATCATTTTGTTTCCGATGTCGATCAAGAAAAGGGCGGAAATTCAACCGGGCCATCCCCTCATGAATACTTGGGCGCGGCTTTAGCCGCTTGCACAGGAATGACTTTGAAGATGTATGCAGGAAGAAAATCCTGGGATCTTCAGGATGCGATCGTGACCGTTGATATCCTGCGAGCAGATGAAGTGGAAATCTTCAAGCGCACCATTCAATTGCTTGGCAATATCGATGCGGAGCAGAGGGATCGCCTCCTGGAAATTGCCAACAAGTGTCCCGTCCATAAGGCGCTTGTAGGCAAGATCGAGATTCAAACAATCCTCAATTAAAACGCACCAAATAGGTGCATTTCAGGCTAGTCTCAAGCCCCTAAACATTAATAATTAGCAAAATATTAAATAAAAGGGGTAATGATGGAAGCGGTTAAATCGGGGGCAGATGTCCTCTTTATTATGCTGGGCGCCATTATGGTGCTTGCAATGCACGCAGGCTTTGCTTTTCTAGAGCTTGGGACAGTTCGTAAGAAGAACCAGGTGAATGCACTCATCAAAATTTTGGTTGATTTTGCCGTCTCAACGATTGCATATTTCTTTATTGGATACAGCATTGCCTATGGTGTTCATTTCTTTTCAAGCGCAGAAGTTCTTGCACAAAAGAGTGGCTTTGAGCTAGTCAAGTTTTTCTTCCTACTGACCTTTGCCGCGGCAATCCCCGCGATTATTTCAGGGGGGATCGCAGAGCGGGCTAAGTTCAACCCACAACTGATTGCCACATTTGTAATCGTTGGATTTGTATATCCCTTCTTTGAGGGTATTACTTGGAACCAGCATTACGGAATTCAGGCATGGATCAAAGAGCTAACGGGTGATGAGTTCCATGACTTTGCAGGTTCGATTGTTGTGCATGCAGTGGGTGGCTGGTTAGCTTTGCCCGCCATCCTTTTGTTGGGTGCGCGACGTGGTCGATATTCCAAGGAGGGGCAAATTGCAGCCCATCCACCATCAAGCATTCCTTTCTTGGCCTTAGGCGCATGGATTCTGACCGTGGGTTGGTTTGGATTTAATGTGATGAGTGCACAGACCATTGATAAGGTGAGTGGCTTGGTGGCACTTAACTCATTAATGGCTATGGTTGGTGGAACCTTGGCGGCTTGGTTAGTGGGCCGCAATGATCCTGGGTTTTCTTATAACGGGCCTTTAGCAGGATTGGTGGCAGTCTGTGCGGGCTCTGATCTTATGCATCCCTTGGGAGCCTTAGTGACGGGATTGGTTGCAGGCGCGTTGTTTGTCTACATGTTTACCCAAGTGCAAAATCGGTGGAAGATTGATGATGTTCTAGGAGTTTGGCCCTTGCATGGCCTCTGCGGATTATGGGGCGGTCTAGCAGCTGGTATCTTTGGCGCCACAGCCCTTGGCGGTCTTGGCGGTGTTAACCTTGCCGCCCAAACAATTGGTAGCCTATTGGGAGTAGTCATTGCTCTAGTGGGCGGCTTTGTGGTCTATGGAATCTTAAAAATGACCCTCGGTATTCGGATGTCACAAGAGGATGAGTACGAGGGTGCTGATCTGAGTTTGCACAAAATTTCTGCGACTCCAGACCGAGACTCCAGTTGGTAGCCTAGCCTCACTATAATTGGGGCATGGCTATATATGAATTAGATGGCATTTCCCCTGAATTAGGCGATGGTGCATGGGTGGCAGACTCGGCCGAGGTGATCGGTCGAGTGCATCTAGGCAAGAATGCTAATGTCTGGCCACAGGTGGTAATCCGTGGCGATAACGAGCCGATACGCATTGGTGCTGGTACCAATATTCAAGATGCAGCAGTTTTGCACTCCGATTTTGGCTCGCCATTGACCTTGGGCGAGAACGTATCGATAGGCCACCAAGCCATGGTGCACGGTTGCACGATTGGCGATGGTAGTTTGATTGGGATTAATGCCATTGTTCTTAATGGTGCCAAGATCGGTAAGAACTGCTTAGTGGGTGCTGGTGCTTTAGTCACCGAAGGTAAAGAGTTTCCGGATGGCTCTCTCATTATTGGTTCACCGGCTAAGGCAGTGAAGAGTCTAAGTCCAGAACAAATTGCTGAGATAGACAGAATCTCATCCCACTATGTTGAGAATGCAAAGCGCTATCGCAACGGCCTAAAGAAAATCGCATAGGCTTTAGTTGCTGCACGTTCTTAACGTCATCATCCCGATCTTCGCTTTAATACTAGCGGGATATATTGCTGGTAAGTCTGGCAAGTTAAGCGTTAATGCATCGACTGAAATTAATCGCTTTGTGGTTTGGTTGGCACTGCCAGCGCAGATGTTTGATTTCACGGCCCACAGTAATTGGCAAGAGTTATGGCAACCTGGTTTCATCATCGCTTTTAGTGCCGGTGCACTAGCTGTTTATTTCGCACTCTTAATTTACTACCGCATTCAAACCAAAGATTGGACCGTAGCCAGCTTTCAGAGCTTGAGTGGTTCGTATGCAAACACAGGCTATATGGGCATCCCTTTGTTGATGCTCGCTTTTGGAGAGAGTGGATTGGGCCCCGCTGTCATTGCTACTTTGATAGTGGTCTGTGCTTTATTTGCCGTAGCGATTATTTTTATTGAGTTAGGGGTGCATGCTAAAAAACCCTTTAGCGAGATCATTCAAACGGTTGCTAAATCCTTGGCAACTAATCCATTATTAGTGGCCCCGTTTTGTGGAGCCCTTTGGGCAACCACCGGCTTAGAGTTGTATGCACCATTGCGTCAGTTTGTGAGTTTCTTGGGTGCAGCGGCTAGTCCATGTGCTCTGGTCTCAATTGGACTTTTCCTTGTTCAAAAAACGAGCGCTCCAACTACGACAACGTGGAGTTTGGTCTTCGTTAAATTAATCCTCCAACCGTTTGTGGTGTGGGTGGTAGCTGATCCAATATTGGGCTTACCGACCTTTTGGGTATACGCCGCAGTTTTAGTGAGCGCCCTACCAACAGGGACAGGCCCCTTTATGTTGGCGCAATACTATCGCGCGGATGGCTCACTCATTTCTAGAGTGGTATTGATTACTACCTTGGGATCTGTCATTACCTTATCCGCTTTGGTATGGTGGATGACCCCTCACTAGATCTGAGGATTTGATCCTTCGGCATCCAATTGTTTCTCCCAAGACGCATTGATAAATGCAGGCAGGGTCATGCAATGGGTGACGATGCGATGAACTGTTGGATAGACACTAAAATCGATCTTGGCGTCATAAGCATTAAAGACCTGCGGAACTAAAAAGACATCTGCCATGCTTGGCGTGTCACCATAACAAAATTGACCAACACGAGCATCCTTCGCAAGACGTTTTTCTAGACTAGCCAGACCTTTTTTAACCCAATGGTTATACCAAATGGTTTTGTTCTCATCGCTCACTCCTAAGCTACCTACGAGGTAGCGTAGTACTCGTAAATTATTAATGGGGTGAATATCGGCTGCGATATCTTGTGTTAGAGCCCGAACCCATGCTCGATCCTCTAAATTTTTGGGGAGCAGTGGTGGGTTGGGGTATTTCTCTTCTAGATACTCAATGATGGCTGCTGATTGATGTAAGGGAACACCATTCTCGATATAAAGGGGCACCAGGCCATTCGGGTTAAGAGCTTGATAGGGCTCCTTGTGTTGTTCCCCGCCACCCTTACGTAAATGCACGGGGATGATGTCGTAATCGATCCCTTTAAGGTTTAAGGCAATACGAACCCGAAAGGCAGCGGAGCTGCGCCAGAAGCTATAGAGAATTGGTTTCATCAGAAGGATGCTACCGCACCATCGCTGCGCGGATCCCAGCCGCCGCGCAAGATTCCAGATGGCTCCCGAATAATGCAACCCGCATGACCCACCGATTCATCAAAGTCAGCGAGCATCTCTACATCATGACCCATTTCTTTGAGTTGCTTCACTAGAGAGGGATCAAAGCGTGATTCGAGCTTCAGACTATCGCTGGTTTGCCCCCAAGTACGACCAAGCAACCAACGGGGCCGACTAATCGCATCTTGTGGGTCTAGCCCATAGACCGCTGTACGAGTGAATACCGCACACTGCGTTTGTGGTTGTCCGTCACCGCCCATGGTGCCATATACCATCGAGCGACCATCTTTAAATAATGCCAGTGCAGGATTAAGTGTATGAAATGGTTTGCGATAGGGCTCTAGGGCGTTGAGTGCATTGGCATCTAAAGAGAAACTGCAACCGCGGTTTTGCCAATTAATCCCTGTTTTAGGTAAAACAATACCAGCTCCAAACTCGTGATAAATACTTTGAATGAACGAGACGCAGCGACCCTCACCATCAATGACCCCCATCCAAATCGTATCAGCAGGCCCACGCCCAGCACCCCAGGGCAATGCTTTCTGACTGCTTACCTTATCAGCAAGAGTCTTTAAGAAGGCGGGAGATAAAAATTCTTGGGCATGCTGTTTCATATAAGCAGGATCGGTAACAAATTGATCGCGAACCTTGAACGCTTGCTTGGTCGCCTCGACACAATGATGAACATACTCTGGGCTATCTACCGCGTATTGCCTTAAATTGAGTTGATCGAGGATGCCCAAAATCATTAATGAGACCACGCCTTGCGTTGGCGGGGTCATGTTGTATACGTCAGCAACACTATGAGCAAGATGCAAAGGATTAATCAGTTTTGCCTGGTGACGATTTAGGTCATCAAGCCGTAATGGACTACCAATTTGTTTGAGTTCTTTGGCGATCTGTTCAGCAAGCTCACCGCGATAGTAATCATCCGTTCCCTTTTTGGCGATCTGGCGCAGGGTTGCCGCTAAGCGTTTTTGTAGAAAGACGCTACCGGTGGCGGGGGCCTTACCATTTACCAAGAAGGTGTCTGCAAAACCAGGTTGCGGAGTTAACTCAGCGCGCTTCTTTTCTGTTAGGGCAGACTGGCTATGGGTAACAGGTACACCACGCTCTGCATAATGGATTGCATCTTCTAGCAAGCGCGAGAGCGGCAGTCTGCCACCTAAACTCTTTTTAGAGAGAGCGAATGCAGCGCCCCATCCAGAGATAGTGCCTGCAACCGTGTTCGCAGCAATCGGCCCCCGAAACGGAATGGAGCCGGTAATGCCTTGAGATTGATACCAAGAGCGCGTTGCTAAACCAGCAGCAGCCCCACAGGCATCAATGCCCCCCATGGCTTTGCCAGGAGCATGAATCACCCAAAACGAGTCGCCTCCAATCGAGTTCATATGGGGGTAGACCACTGCAATGGTAGCTGCAGCGGCGATCATCGCCTCTAGGCTATTGCCCCCCTCCCGCAAAACAGCGAGTGCAGATTGTGAAGCGAGTGAGTGGGGAGCAACAGCCATCCCCTGAATACCCCATTTTGGTTGCATGCAAACCTCAGAAAATAATTAAAGCGCTATTTTATTTGTTCTCTTTGAGCATCTTCTCAATATCTGCACTTGAGTCAGGGGGCGCTTGAGCAGGAGCACTGCTCCCTTGTAGTGGATCGATCAGGATATCTGA
Source organism: Polynucleobacter sp. UBA2650 (assembly GCA_002359975.1). Classification (GTDB taxonomy): domain Bacteria; phylum Pseudomonadota; class Gammaproteobacteria; order Burkholderiales; family Burkholderiaceae; genus Polynucleobacter. Next base: position 1,709 of record DENG01000033.1, on the reverse strand, counting down.
ACTAGATTCAATAGCTAAAGTAGGTTTATCAATGAAATAAGTTACGGTCTCGGGTACAAAAATAATAATAGCAACCAAAATAAGTTGCATACCAACCCAAGGGAGGGCTCCCCAGTAAATATCTGAACTCTTGACAGATTTATCTGCAACTCCTCTGAGGTAGAAAAGTGCAAATCCAAATGGCGGATGCATAAAAGAGGTTTGTAAATTTGCACCAAGCAAAACACCAAACCAAATTAAATCAATTCCTAATTTTTCAGCGACTGGAGCCAATAGCGGAATAATGATGAAGGCAATCTCAAAATAATCCAAGAAAAATGCCAAGAAAAATACAAAGAGATTAACTGCAATTAAAAAACCAATTTGCCCACCGGGTAAAGAAGTGAGTAATTCTTCAATCCAAAGATCTCCATCCACACCTCTGAACGTAAGTCCAAATACTGTTGATCCGATTAAAATAAAAATGACCATTGCATTGATTCGCATAGTGGATGTCATTGCTTGCCAGACCAGATCTTTTTCAAGACGCTTATTAATTGCGGCCAAAGCTAATGCGCCAACCGCCCCCATTGCGCCACCCTCTGTTGGTGTGGCTAGGCCCATCAAGATGGTGCCTAGAACCAAGAAGATGAGCACTAGTGATGGAACAATGCCCCACAGAATTCGTTTAAAAAGTTTCCAATCAATCGGCGGGCGTGCTTCTTTAGGCAAGGCCGGAACATATTCAGGTTTGATGATTGAAACCATAAAAATGAACAGACAAAAGAGTAATACTTGGATAATTGATGGGCCAATAGCGCCTGCATACATATCGCCGACCGATTTGCCTAATTGATCAGCCAAAATAACCAAAACTAAAGATGGCGGAATTAATTGCGTAATAGTTCCGGATGCTGCAATGACACCGGTTGCTATACGCGGGTTATAACCATAGCGCAACATAATGGGTAAGGAGATTAGACCCATCGCAATCACAGATGCTGCTACGGTACCTGTAATTGCTCCCAAAACTGCACCTACCAGAATAACTGCGTAGGCTAGCCCACCGCGTATGGGCCCAAATAGTTGCCCTAAGCCTTCTAGTAAGTCCTCCGCCAAACCGCAACGCTCTAATATGGCGCCCATAAAAGTAAAGAAAGGAATTGCCAAAAGAAGATCATTTGAGAGAATTCCAAAAACACGATCTGGTAATGCTTGCAAAAAGCTTGGTTGAAAAAAACCAAGTTGAATACCAAAAACAGCAAAAAAGAGACCAACAGCGCTAAGTGAAAAGGCCGCGGGATATCCAATTAATAAAAAAATAATTAGACCCCCAAACATTAAAGGGGCCATGATGTCGTGGCTAATCATTGCAGGGGTCTTTCGTACTTAGGATCTATTTGGATGATGCCTTGTAGTGCAGCATAGCGTTTGATTATCTCGGAAATTCCTTGAAGAAAAAGTAAGAAAAATCCAATTGGGATCATGATTCGCGCGGGCCAACGAAGAAGCCCGCCTGCATTGCTCGATATTTCATTTTGAAGGAAAGAGTTGAAAAATAATTCAAGCGAATTCCAGCCGATGATTAGGCACATGGGTAATAAAAATAAGATGCCCCCCCAGAAATCGAGCCAGAGTCTGACTCGATTGGGGTACATGGCATAGAGCACATCAACACGCACATGTTCATTGAGGCGGAACGTTGTAGCTGCACCAAGCATGACCATACC
>DENG01000063.1 GCA_002359975.1 Polynucleobacter sp. UBA2650 | reverse complement strand
AGCTCTTGCCATATTGGACCCTTTGTACAAATAGGCCAAAACGTACGTTTGGGAGAGCGGGTTGTGCTTCTTGGTCATATCAGCTTAGGTGCAAACGTCGTCATTGGTGATGACTCCCTGATTTATTCCAATGTATCCATCTATTCGGCATGTAAGATTGGCGAGCGTTGCATACTGCATAGTGGAGCGGTCATTGGTGCCGATGGCTTTGGCTTTGCCCCTGATTTTTCTGCTCAAGGCGGTGAATGGGTCAAGATCCCACAGACAGGGGCGGTTGCTATCGGAAATGATGTTGAGATTGGGGCCTGTACGACGATTGATCGGGGTGCGATGGCGAATACCACGATTGGACAAGGCTGCAAAATTGATAATCAGGTACAAATCGCACATAACGTTAGCGTTGGGGCGCATACCGTCATAGCGGGATGTGCGGCCATCGCTGGAAGCACCACTATTGGCAACTACTGTGTGATTGGTGGCAATGCTAATTTTGCAGGGCATTTAACTATTGCTGACCGAACTACGATTTCAGGGGGTACCGCAGTTATTCGCTCAATTACAGAGCCCGGCACCCATTTAACGGGCGTCTTTCCATCAATGCCGCATGCCTTGTGGGAAAAGAATGCAGCCATTCTGCGCGGACTAGATAAAATACGGCAACGTATACGGGATCTTGAAAAAAAGGACCCAAAGGCATAGAAGCGTAAGGTTGCATAGATTGATACTGGTAACAAGGAAGCATTACTACATTGGAAGCGTTTATGAGTCAGACATCAGCGATTGATATCAACAAAATTTTGCGGTTATTACCACACCGCTATCCATTTCTATTGGTCGATCGTGTATTAGAGATTGAGCCTGGAAAAACAATCAAAGCTCTTAAAAATGTAACCATGAATGAACCATTTTTTCAGGGGCATTTTCCCGACTATCCGGTGATGCCAGGCGTATTGATTATCGAAGCCTTGGCTCAAACAGCCGCCTTATTGACCTTCTCTGAGGCGCATGATCCCGAAGATGTTTACTATTTTGCTGGTATTGATGGCGCGCGCTTCAAGCGTATTGTCTTGCCAGGGGATCAATTGATATTGCATGCTAACTTTGAGCGTGGCAAAGCAGGGATTTATAAGTTTCAGGTCAAGGCGACGGTTAATGACGAGTTAGCAGCCGAGGCAGCCATTACCTGTGCCGTTCGCAAGAAGGGAAACTGATGGCCAAGATACATGCTTCTGCCATCGTTGATAGCAATGCTCAATTGGCCGATGATGTGGTCATTGGCCCTTATGCAGTGATTGGGGCTCATGTCAAAATGGGCTCGGGTTGCATGGTAGGGTCACATAGCGTTGTTGAAGGGCATACCACCTTAGGTAAGGATAATCGGATTGGTCACTTTGCAGCGATCGGCGGTGAGCCCCAGGATATGAAATACCGTGGTGAGCCAACACAATTAATCATCGGCGATCGCAATACGATTCGTGAGTTCACTACGATTCATACAGGAACTTCTCAAGATAAGGGAATCACCAGGATCGGCAACGATAACTGGATCATGGCGTATGTGCATATAGCGCATGATTGTCAGATTGGTAATCACACCATATTCTCGAGTAATGCACAAATTGCAGGCCATGTAGAAGTCGGTGACTGGGCCATTATGGGTGGTATGTCAGGCGTCCATCAGTTTGTTCGGATTGGTGCCCATGCGATGCTGGGTGGTGCGTCTGCCTTGGTGCAAGATATTCCTCCCTTTGTGATGGCTGCTGGTGATAAAGCCCAGCCCCATGGCATTAATGTGGAAGGCCTAAAGCGACGAGGCTATTCGCCAGAGTGTGTGTTGGAGCTACGGGCTGCGTATAAAGTTCTTTATAAAGATGGCCTCAGTTTTGAGGAAGCTAAGCTTGCAATCCAGGCGATGGCTACAAAGAATTCGGATCAGCAGACGCAAGAGGCTCTCAGTCAGTTTCATCAATTCTTAGCCGCATCGACGCGCGGCATTATTCGGTAGTTGGTTTTGCCTAAGCTGGCTTGTGTTGCGGGAGAGCCATCTGGGGACCTGATCGCAGCCCCAATCTTTGGTGCACTCCATCAGATACCATCGATGGCTGGGCTGGATGCGTACGGTATCGGTGGTCAAGCAATGCAAGCACAGGGATTTAGGTCGCTTTGGCCGATGGAGACCTTAAGCGTCAGAGGTTATGTTGAGGCTTTACGCCAATTACCAGCTATTTTGCGTCTGCGATCTGAGTTGGTTGAACAACTGCTTGGCGAGCAACGCCCCGATCTCTTTATGGGGATTGATGCCCCAGACTTTAATTTGGGAGTTGAGCTTCGATTAAAAGAGGCGGGGATACCAACGATTCATTTTGTTTCCCCCTCGATCTGGGCTTGGCGTGGCAGTCGTATTAAGAAGATCAAACAAGCAGTTGATCGTGTCTTGTGCTTGTTTCCATTTGAGCCTGAGATTTATGAGAAAGCTGGTATCGCCGCAAGTTATGTGGGGCACCCCATGGCCAGTGAAATTCCAGAAATTGTTGATACTGTAGCGGCCAAGAAAAAAATTAATGGCGGGCTTGAAGGCCTTGTGATTGCAGTCTTGCCTGGTAGTCGTCGATCCGAGATCGAGTTAATTGGCCCTGTTTTCTTTGAAACAATCGCCCTGATAGCAAAACGTCTAGTAGGTCAGAAGCTTCACTTTGTAGTACCAATTGCTGCCCCACATTTGCGACCCGCGATTGAATCCCTCCGTGCAAATTTATTGATGGACCATCCAGAAATTGATCTGATATTGTTAGATGGTCAGGCCGATCTTGCCTTGGCTGCTGCTGATGTTGTCCTCATTGCTAGTGGCACAGCCACTTTGCAAGCTGCTCTTTGGAAAAAGCCCATGGTGATTTCGTATAAGGTGCCTTGGTTAACCGCGCAGATCATGAAGCGACAGGGCTATCTACCCTATGTGGGACTACCTAATATTTTGTGTGGTGAGTTTGTAGTGCCAGAGCTCTTGCAAGATGAGGCAAAGCCAGAGGCTTTGGCAGATGCGGTTTTATCGTGGTTAGATCGACCGGCGGCAGTGAAAGCACTTGAGACCCGTTTTGAGCAATTGCACTTGAGTTTAAAAAGACCTACTGGTTTACTGGTTGCGCAAGTGATTGAACAAACCCTTAATCGACGGTCTAGATAGGCACCCATGAGCACTGTTTGGATCTGCGGTGTGGACGAAGCGGGCAGGGGCCCCCTAGTGGGCTCTGTGGTTGCTGGAGCGGTAGTGTTGGACCCCAATCAGCCCATTATGGGTTTGAGGGATTCTAAAAAGTTATCGCCCGCCCGCCGTGAGCAGCTGTATGCAGAAATTATGCAAAAAGCACGAGCCTGGGGGATTGGACAAGCCAGTCCAAGCGAGATCGATACACTCAATATCTTACAAGCCACTATGTTAGCGATGCGCCGTGCGATAGAGGCGTTGTCTGAGCGTTTGGGAGAATGGCCCAGTAAGGCCTTGATTGATGGCAACCGTTGCCCAATATTGCCGATTGCTAGTGAAGCCATTATTAAGGGTGATGCGAAAGAGCCCGCTATTTCAGCGGCATCGATTATTGCCAAGGTCACTCGTGACCAACAAATGCAAGCGCTGCACACGCAGTATCCACAGTACGGATTTAATCAGCATATGGGCTATCCTACAGAGGCTCATATGCAGGCACTCAAGCAGTACGGACCTTGTGAAGAACATCGGCGTACGTTT
>DENG01000028.1:6441-6653 GCA_002359975.1 Polynucleobacter sp. UBA2650 | reverse complement strand
TTGGTCAACACCAAGATCGCTAAGGATGTGTTGCCACCTCTTTGCAAGATCTATCAAGATAAGGGTGTTGAGTTGCGGGTTGATTATAAAACCCGCAAGGTTCTGGAGGATAGTGGTTTTGTTCATTTGGTTGACGCAAGCGAAGAGGATTGGCACACGGAGTATTTGGCACCCATCTTATCGATTAAGATGGTTGAGGATTTAGATGAGGC
>DENG01000028.1:6090-6369 GCA_002359975.1 Polynucleobacter sp. UBA2650 | reverse complement strand
CAAAATCAAGCCCACGCCGATCGATTCTTACGAGAGGTCGATAGTGCGAGTGTGATGGTTAATACCAGCACCCGCTTTGCTGACGGCTTTGAGTATGGCCTTGGTGCTGAGATTGGGATTTCGAATGACAAATTGCATGCTCGAGGCCCCGTTGGATTAGAGGGCCTTACATCCCTAAAGTACGTCGTCATGGGCCATGGCGAAATACGGCAATAAATTATCAATTTAAAGAGAAGCTATGTTTGATGGATACCTTTGGGCTAAGACCCTCCATATTGT
>DENG01000028.1:858-5969 GCA_002359975.1 Polynucleobacter sp. UBA2650 | reverse complement strand
TAGGCTTGGTATTGTGGCTTTATTACGGCGTGGGTAGAGGCTCTATTTGGATGCATATAAAAGTCCTCTTAGTGCTGGTAATTATTGCCTATCATTTGCAATGTAAGAAATTACTAAAGAGCTTTTTAGAAAAAACCAATACAAAATCACATGTATGGTATCGCTGGTTTAATGAGGTACCCGTTTTACTCATGCTAGTAGTAACTGCACTTGTGGTGATCAAGCCCAATTGATTTTATCTAAGAGCGAACTGAACTCACCATGAAATTTTTTATTGTTTGTCCAGGTGGGCTAGAGAGTGCTTTGGCGCGCGAACTTGAGGAGATTGCAAAGCGAGCCGAGGTAAAGACCTTGGGGGCTACTCAAATTGACCCTGTTCCTGCCAATATGACAGGTGGTATTGGCGTCAATGGTCCATTAGCAGTCGCGATGGCAATCAATCTACATTCTCGTATTGCTAGCCGCGTTTTACTGAAAATGGCTGATGGCCCCTATAAGACTGAGGATGATTTATTTCGTTTGGCCAAATCGATTGGATGGGAGGATTGGTTTAGTTCTCATCAAACGCTTCGGGTAGACCTGACCGCACAGCGTTCACCCTTAAAGAGTTTGAACTTTGCAACCCTTCGTATTAAAGATGCCATTGTCGATCGTTTGCGCGAGCAAACGGGCGAGCGCCCCAATATCGATACAGCTAATCCAGATGTGCGTGTACAGGCCCATTTAACCGCTGATCAAGCCACTATCTACTTGGATACATCAGGTGAACCTTTGTTTAAAAGAGGTTGGCGCGAGGAGAAAGGAGAGGCACCATTAAAGGAGAACCTAGCCGCAGGGATTTTGGCGCTTACTCCATGGCAAACCAATCAAGCTTTATACGACCCCATGTGTGGCAGTGGTACTTTTTTGATCGAGGCCGCACAAATGGCGTTGCATATTCCGCCAGGGGCAATACGTGCACAGTTATTTGAGGATAAGAATCTATCTGCGTCAACGAAGCTTGGTGGCTGGAAACAAGCGGTAGAGCTTTCTGGATTTGGCTTTACCCGATTAAGACCATTTAATACCTCTCTCGAGAAAAAGAACTGGGCTGGTCTTTGTGATATCTCAAAAAAAGAGATAGCAAGTTTTGCAAAGTTTCCCATTGCAATTAGTGGCAGTGATATCAATGAAAAGATGATCACGATTTGTAAGGCTAATTGGCAAAGGGCCCATTTGCCAGGGTTGCCGAATGTGCGACAGGTCGATGCTATTGCAGTGAAACCTGCTTCAGACCAAGGTGGGGTGATGGTGTTAAACCCTCCTTATGGAGAGCGCTTGGGTATTAAAGGCGGAGATCAAGACAAAATATATCCATTGGGAGATGAGGATAAATCTTATATGCAAAAGCGTCGCACTAGTCGTGAGCCCTTAGTCAAAGAACCTATTGATCCTCAATTTGCTGCATTTTTAGATCAATTTAGCAAACAATTAAAGGACCACTTTGGTGGCTGGGAAATTTATGCATTGACGGCAGATATGGGCTTACCAGGGCACTTGCGGATGAAAGAATCCAAGCGCACCCCATTGTTTAATGGCCCTTTAGAGTGTCGTCTGTTTAAGTTTGATATTCGAAAAAGAGATTAGTCAGGCTTGGCTTTAGAATAGAAATCTTTAATAGAAAGAAAAAAGTTTTATGGAATTCAAGACCTATATGTGTTTAATTTGCGGTTGGATCTATGACGAATCTAAGGGCTGTCCAGATGACGGAATTGCACCAGGCACCCTCTGGAAAGATGTTCCAATGAACTGGTCTTGTCCAGAGTGCGGAGCGCGTAAAGATGATTTTGAGATGTCGGTAATTTAGTCTGCAGATCCACAAAACCATTTCACTTAAATATCATGAGTCAAAACGAGCAATTATTTAATCGTGCCCAAAAAACAATCCCTGGGGGAGTGAACTCTCCGGTTAGAGCTTTTCGTCAAGTCGGCGGCGTACCCCGATTTGTGGCACGAGCAGAGGGGCCTTACTTCTGGGATGCCGATGGTAAACGCTATGTTGATCTCATCATGTCTTGGGGCCCAATGATTGCTGGCCATGCCAATCCAGAGGTTGTCGAGGCGGTTCAAAAAGCTGCAACCCAAAGTTTTAGTTACGGGGCGCCCACTGCTGGCGAAATTGATTTAGCAGAACACATTTGTGAGTTGATGCCAAATATTGAGCAGATCCGCATGGTTTCCAGTGGGACCGAGGCAACAATGAGCGCACTCCGCTTAGCCCGAGGCTATACCAATCGTGATCTGATTATCAAGTTTGAGGGCTGCTATCACGGCCATGCTGACAGCCTATTAGTGAAGGCGGGCTCTGGGCTCCTGACCTTTGCTGATTCGACAAAGAACGCCCCTTCATCAGGAGGCGTTCCTCAAGATTTAGTGAAGCACACCTTGGTATTGCCATATAACGATGTTGGTGCACTTGAAGAGGCATTTAAGAGACATGGTGATCAAGTGGCTGCATTAATTGTGGAGCCAATTGCCGGTAATATGAATTTGATTCGTGCTACACCAGAGTTTGTTAAAGCGCTTCGAGCGCTTACTGAAAAACATGGTGCAGTTCTAATCTATGACGAAGTGATGACCGGATTTAGAGTCGCCCTTGGCGGTACTCAATCATTACATGGCATTAAACCTGATTTAACCTGTCTTGGTAAGGTGATGGGCGGGGGAATGCCGATGGCTGCGTTTGGTGGGAAGCGCGAGATTATGGGTAAGTTAGCACCATTGGGTAATGTCTATCAGGCGGGGACGCTCTCGGGTAATCCAGTTGCCGTTGCAGCTGGAGCAAAGACTCTGGAGATTATCTCTAGAGCTGGATTTTATGAGTGCTTAAGTGAGCAGACAAAAAAACTAATGAGTGGCTTAAAGCATGAAGCAGATTTAGCAAAGATACCCTTCTCAGTGGATAGTGTGGGCGGAATGTTTGGCTTTTACTTCTCTGACCAAGTACCCACTTCTTATGAAGAAGTTACCAAAACGAATATTGAGTCCTTTAAGCGGTTTTTCCACGCCATGCTCGATGCTGGTGTATATCTTGCACCATCAGCCTATGAGGCAGGTTTTACTTCGATAGCACATGACAATAAAATTGTTGATGAAATTATTACCGCTGCCAAGAAATCCTTCGCACAGCTAAGGTAATCATTACGAAAGCATTACATTCGCATTGGGTGATCGTAACCTGCAACGCTTAGTGTTTTAATCTTTAGGCCTTGATCAGTGGTGGTTGATCTTATTGTCTCATTTGCGCTTGCTAAATGATCTAGATCAATTGCTGTTAATGTGCCACCCCAAACGCAGCCCGTATCAATCCCTACGACACGATGCCGATTTAGTAGGCCCAAGGTAGACCAATGGCCAAATACAATAGGCATTTCTTGTGTTTTGCGTCCAGAGATCTCAAACCAAGGGATATATCCAGCGGGACCGCTTTCTAGACCCTCTTTACTTTTGAACTCCATCTCACCCTCGGGGGTACAAAAACGAACTCGGGTCAGAGTGTTTGTAATAAGACGGAGACGATCAATCCCTTTGAGCTTTGGATCCCAGTAATTTGGCGTATTGCCATACATTTGCGCCAAGAACTGTTTGTATGTCTTTTGGCGAAGCGCTTGTTCGACTTCAGCAGCAAGTTCTAGGGTGCGCTTTACACTCCATTGGGGGAGTACTCCTGCATGAACAAGCAGCACCTTTCCATTACTCAAAGCCATAGGTCGGTGACGCAACCAATCAATTAACTCTTTACGATCGGGTGCTCGCAAAATATCATCAATCGTATCGAGCGGCTTAGAATCCCGTAGACCGGCATCGCAGGCCAGAAGATTGAGATCATGATTACCTAGAATACATTCTGCTACCCCAGTTTCTTGAAGATGTTTAAGGCGACGTAGACTTCCCAAAGAATCTGGTCCACGATTAATCATATCGCCTAAGCAAATAATCTTAGAAGTGCGAGGTAATTTTTTGATCAGTTGATTAAGCGAACTTAAGCAGCCCTGGATATCGCCAATTGCAAATACGCGGGACATGCTCAGGAGACCTTTTTGACCACGTTATACCGAATCAAGGTAGCTTTGCGGGCTTCATCATGATCGATTATCGGTAAAGGATAGTCTTTGCCTAGAGTAATTCCGGCGGCCTGAAGCTCAATTTGACCGACTGTCCATGGCGCATGAATTGACTTATTTGAAAGCTTCTCAAGAGCAGGAATATACCGCCTGATGAACTTGCCTTCGCTATCAAAGCGTTCGGATTGGGTGGTGGGATTAAAGATCCGAAAGTAGGGCTGTGCATCACAACCCGAGGATGAGGCCCACTGCCAACCACCATTATTCGATGCGAACTCAAAATCATTGAGATGGTCTGCGAAGTATTGTTCACCCCAGCGCCAATCGATTCCAAGATCTTTGCACAAAAAACTGGCTACTACCATGCGCAGGCGATTATGCATATAGCCACTTTGGTTGAGTTGATGCATTGCTGCATCAACCAGCGGATATCCAGTTTGACCATCACACCACGCTTTAAAGAGTTTCTGGGCCTTAGCCCCTTTCTCCCATTCGATTTTGTCGTAATCGGGTTTAAAGGACTCTCCGCTCGCAATACGCGGATGGTTTGCCAAGATCATGAAATAGAAATCTCGCCAAATTAATTCGCTTAACCAGATACTTGCTCCAAGACTGCCCGCTAGCATTCTGCGGTGAGCCTCGCGAACCAATCCTCGAATGGAAACATTGCCAAAGCGTAGATAGGTGGATAAATAGCTCACACCTTTGATCGCAGGAAAGTCCCTACCGATATTGTATTGATCGATACGCTTTAAAAAATCGTTTAGAAATAACTCTGCCCCTTGAGGNNAGGTAGGATTCAATACCAGTAGGCTTAAATCCCATAGACTCTAGAGCGGGTAATGCCTGATCAAGTATTTTAGGAATCGGTGCAAAGTGTCCAATCAAGCCTTTGGTACCCGGTTCGCAAGAATAGGGCTCTAAATCAGCAGGCGTTAATCTTTTGAGCCATGCATTCTTATAGGGTGTAAACACTGAGAACACTGTTTGAGAGTTAGTTAATACCTC
>DENG01000028.1:578-811 GCA_002359975.1 Polynucleobacter sp. UBA2650 | reverse complement strand
GTCTTTTCAAAGATAACCTGATCCTTGAAGTACTCAAACTGAATATTTTTCTTGGACAGTATGGTAGCGACTGACTGATCCCGTTGGATAGCAGATGGCTCATAATCATGATTAGAGAGAACGCAATCTACTTGAAGTTGCTCGGCCAGTTTGGGGATGAGTTCAGTGGGGTCCCCATGGCGGACTAGTAGGCCACCACCATGGGATCGAAGTGTTTGATCCAGTTCATGAGC
>DENG01000028.1:0-468 GCA_002359975.1 Polynucleobacter sp. UBA2650 | reverse complement strand
GAACGTAAGGCGTGGTGAAGCGCTGCATGATCATGCAGGCGCAAATCGCGACGTAGCCATACTAACGCTTTACTCATAGACTCTATCTTAGCCCTTAATCCCAATTTGATTATGATGATGGCTTATGGAGCATCTATTTTTCATTAGCTCAAAAATCGTTCAGTTTTTGATTGAACCCCTTAATCTATTGTTTCTGATCTCTGTATTAGCCTTATTCTTTTTGATTCTGAGAAAGCCAATAGCCACTAAGCTTTTCTTGTGGCTTTCTGTGATTGGTTTCATATTGGTAGGCTATGCCCCCATACCCGAATCTCTAGCCCGTATTCTGGAGAATTCCATTGAAAAAGTGGATATCAATAAGATGCCTAGTGAACAGATTGCGGGCATCATTATTTTGGGCGGAGCCATCAGTGGAGAGGATATTGCTATTGATCGGGGAGAGATCACAATTGGTTCTGCTGCTGAGAG
>DENG01000062.1:5300-8026 GCA_002359975.1 Polynucleobacter sp. UBA2650 | reverse complement strand
ATCGTTGCCCTGTGGTGGATCTATATCAGTCTCCATGATGTAGGAGGGATATCTACGCTGCTATCCTCTTTTGCCGTCTTTGCTCTGGCAGGTCTGATGGCAATTTATGTTGGCCTCGCCTTTGTCTGTGGACTGCTCATTACCAATCCCCTCTGGCGTGGTCTTGCCTTACCATCCGCATGGGTGATGGCGGAATACTTACGTGGTCAGTTGTTCACGGGATTTCCTTGGATGGGTCTTGCAGAGTCACAAGTGCATGGCCCCTTTATACAAATTGCCCCTTACCTAGGTGGACTCGCATGTACCTTCTTAGTTGTTTGGGCATCTTGGCAAATTAGTCTATTAAAGATCGGTAATGCGCTTGCTGTGCTAAGTGTGATCGCTATCACACAGATATTGGGAATTTGGCAGTTCACAAGTCCAAGTGGATCAGCCATTTCCGTTCGTCTGATTCAGGGTAACTTTGAGCAAAGTCTGAAGTTCAACCCCAAGGAAATTTTGCGGCAGATCGATTTTTATCGAGATACCATTATGAAAGCGCCTGCTGATTTGATTATTGTTCCTGAAACCGCTTTCCCGTGGCCTGAACACGATTTACCCGATCAATCTCTTGAGCAAATTCAAAGCTTTGCCAATCAATCAGGTAGTCAAGTTTTATTAGGTCTGATTGGTAAGGTATCGATAGATGAAAAAAGTTTCCAGTACTCCAATCGAGTCAGCGGCTTTACGAAAGATCAAAGCCGATACCACTACGATAAATATCATCTCGTTCCCTTTGGAGAATTTATCCCGCCGGGCTTTCAATGGTTTGTCGATGCCTTCAAAGTGCCCATGAGTAATTTTGCAAGAGGTTCATTCTCGCAGGCTCCATTTACTGTTCTAGGACGCGATCAGGATCCCAGTAAAGCACGCTATGCTGCTATCTCTATTTGCTATGAGGATATTTTTGGCAATGAGATCGCCAGTCGCCTACGCCAGAGCCAAAACCCGGTCAATCTTTTAATCAATGTCACTAACTTGGCCTGGTTTGGGCAATCGCAGGCGCCGATGCAACAATTACGCCTTTCACAATTACGCTCCATCGAAACAGGCTTACCCAGTTTACGAGCGACCAATACCGGGATTACAGCCATCATTGATCATCGCGGTGAGGTACAGACCGCCTTAGATCAATTTGTACAAGGGGAGCTCTCTGGCTTGGTGCAGCCCTATGCGGGGCAGACCCCTTATGTGATTTGGGGCAATTGGCCAATCTTATTAGCCTCTCTTTTTCTCTTGCTAAGCGCTTACCTACGATTTCGAAAGTAAGAAAGGGTTCTTTTGAGCCCGACCATTCTTTGCCGAGTAAAATCAAGGTCTTAATATCGTAATTACTAAACTCGTCGACTTGGCATGCTAACGTTTCAGCAAATCATTCTTAAGCTTCAAGACTACTGGGATCAGCAGGGCTGCGCGCTCTTGCAACCGATTGACCTAGAGGTTGGTGCTGGCACCTCCCATACAGCCACCTTCTTGCGCGCCATTGGTCCTGAGCCATGGAAAGCTGCTTATGTTCAACCATCACGCCGTCCTAAAGACGGACGCTATGGTGAGAACCCCAATCGCCTGCAACACTATTATCAATATCAAGTGGTTCTCAAACCTGCCCCTGAAAATATTTTGGATTTATACCTAGGGTCTTTAAGAGCATTGGGTTTGGATCTAAACCAAAACGATATCCGCTTTGTCGAAGACGATTGGGAAAATCCCACTTTAGGCGCCTGGGGTCTTGGCTGGGAAGTTTGGCTAAATGGTATGGAAGTAACCCAATTTACCTACTTTCAGCAAGTAGGTGGTCTGGATTGCAAGCCTGTTCTCGGCGAGATCACCTATGGAATTGAGCGCTTGGCGATGTATTTACAAAACTGTTCAAACGTTTTTGATTTAGTGTGGACCGATGGCGTGTCCTATGGCGATGTCTATCATCAAAATGAAGTCGAGCAATCACGCTATAACTTTGAACACTCCAACACTGAGATGCTCTTTAATAACTTCAGTAATTATGAAAGCGAAGCAAAACGCTTAATGGAGCTTTCATTAGCGCTCCCTGCTTATGAGATGGTGCTTAAAGCAGCACATACCTTTAACTTACTCGATGCACGTGGCGCCATATCGGTGACCGAGCGCGCCGCCTATATCGGACGTATTCGTAATTTGTCACGGTCGGTTGCTCAAGCCTATTTTGAGTCTCGTGAACAGCTTGGCTTTCCTATGCTCCAGAAGAAATCTACGTAAGGCATGACTCACACCATGAAACATGACGCCTTATTAGTCGAGCTCTTTACTGAAGAGTTACCTCCCAAGTCGCTCAAGCGCTTAGGGGACTCCTTTGCACAATCTATTTTTCAATGCCTAAGCCAGGATCACTTAGTCAATCAATCAGCCACCAGCCAATCCTTTGCTAGCCCACGACGACTCGCAGTATTAATCAGTGCAGTTCTAGAGCAAGCTCCGGACTATCCTGTGCGTGAGAAACTCTTACCCACCTCAATTGCATTTGACGAAAATGGTCAAGCAAGTGCGCCCCTACAAAAGAAACTGGCGAGCCTAGGTTATGCGAACACCACTATTGAGCAGTTAGAAAAAAGTGGTGAGGGTAAGAATGAGGCTCTTTACCTCAACGTTACTGCCAAAGGGGCAGATCTACAAAGTAGTCTTCAAAAGGCTATTGAAGAAGCAATCAAGCA
>DENG01000062.1:2387-5243 GCA_002359975.1 Polynucleobacter sp. UBA2650 | reverse complement strand
CTTCCCATTCAAGCCTTCGGTATTACAGCAAGCAACACTACTGAGGGTCATCGCTTTATGTCTTCTGGCCCAATTGCCATTCAGTCTGCCGTCGATTATGAACAAGCACTTGAGCGCGAAGGTAAGGTAATTGCTTCATTTACTAAACGACGCCAACTCATTGAGACTGACTTAATAAACGCAGCGAGGTCCGACCAAGTGCTCATGCCAGATTCCCTGCTGGATGAGGTCACTGCCCTGGTTGAATATCCTGCGATCTATACCTGTCACTTTGATCCTGAATTTTTAAATGTTCCGCAAGAGTGCCTGATCCTGACCATGCAAACCAATCAAAAGTATTTTGCTTTGACAGACGGTACTGGTAAGTTGAAGAACCGCTTTTTGATTGTGTCTAATATCGTAACCGATCGACCTGAAGGAATTATCTCCGGAAATGAGCGCGTTATTAGACCCCGACTATCCGATGCGCGCTTTTTCTTTCAACAAGATCAGAAGCGTTCTTTAGAGTCTCGCATCCCCGATCTGGCTAAGGTGGTTTATCACAATCAACTAGGTAATCAATTACAGCGGATGGAGCGTGTACGAGCTCTGGCTGGTGAGATTGCTAAACAAGTGGACGAAACTGGGATTGCTATCGATCCCAAAATAGTTGGTCGGGCTGCCGAAGTTGCCAAAACCGATTTACTTAGTGATATGGTTGGCGAATTTCCAGAGCTTCAAGGGGTGATGGGGCAATACTACGCTTTGGCAGATCTAGAACATCCGGATGTTGCTGCAGCTTGCTATGAACATTACTTGCCACGTTTTGCCGGTGATGCTCTTCCACAAACCATGGTTGGCACCACTCTTGCCATTGCCGATAAATTAGAGACCATTGTCGGGATTTGGGGAGTAGGCTTAGTACCAACAGGTGATAAGGATCCATTTGCCCTTCGTCGCCATGCTCTAGGAATCTGCCGGCTTCTTATCGAAAAGAATTTGGCCTTAGATCTCAAAGTATTAATCGCAATGGCCAAAAAACAATTTGTCGGTCTTTCACTTAAGAATGAAATTGATGACGAAGCCATCTATCAATTTTTTCTAGAGCGATTAAAAACTTATCTCAAGGATCAATTACTCGGGGATGCTCACTTTACAGCCCCAGAAATTGAGTCGATCTTGAGCATGAACCCGGGTAAGCTAAATGATCTGCCCAAGCGTTTACAGGCTATTCGTGGATTTACACAACTAAGTGAAGCCGCCCAATTAGCAGCGGCCAATAAGCGTATTAGTAATATTCTGAAAAAGATTGAGGGTCAATCGGCTCAAAATGTGCAAGTTCAGCTACTGCGTCTTCCCGCAGAGGCGAATCTTTATAAGGCTTTAGAGACTCTAAGCCCAAAACTAGATCAGCAGTTTAAGAGTCAAGAATTTATGACTTTACTGCAGAGTCTTGCAGTCCTTAGTCAACCTATTGATCAATTTTTTGCCGATGTAATGGTGATGGATGATGATCTGCAACTTCGGCAAAACCGTATTGCCCTTTTAAGCCAGTTACATCAGAAAATGAATCTAGTAGCCGATATCGGCAAACTTGCATGAGTCCAAAGACAAGTAAGCTCATTATTTTAGATCGCGATGGGGTAATCAATGAAGATCGCGATGACTACGTTAAATCTAGAGATGAGTGGATACCGATCCCCAATAGCTTAGAGGCGATTGCTTTGCTCTCACAGGCAGGATATGTTTTAACGATTGCTACTAATCAATCAGGGATTGCTCGAGGCCTTTACTCGCTTTCTGAGTTACACGCGATGCATCAAAAAATGATCGATTTACTCAAGCCCCTTGGCGGCAGGATTGATGGGATTTTCTTTTGCCCCCATGTTGATGAGGATCTTTGCGAGTGCCGCAAACCAAAGTCGGGGCTCATGCAAGAAATTGCCAAACGGTATCTTAAGGATCGCGCTAATCTGGATTTGCCCTTAAAGAATATTCCGATTGTTGGCGACTCTCTTCGCGATCTTGTTGCAGGTACTAAATTAGGAGCATCGCCCCATCTTGTCCTAACTGGCAAGGGCCATAAGGTCAAAGATGCTGAGTTACCCGAAGGCACCAAGACTCATGCTGATCTAATGGCTTTTACAAAATACATCCTATCAACATCATGATCTGGCTACGATCCCTCTTGTTCTTTTTAAGCCTCGTTCTATATACGCCGCCCTATGCTGTTTTTTGCTTAGTGAGCTTCCCCTTTCTCAACGAACATCAGCGCTATCAGCTGATTCAGTTCTGGGGGAAAAGTATTATTTTCTTTCTGGAGTTCTTTTGTGGAGTTCGTTATCAGGTACTTGGTATGGAGCATGCCAATGCAGTACGTGATCAAGCGGTGGTGATCCTTAGCAAGCATCAATCTGCTTGGGAAACCATTGCCTATTTAAATCTTTTCCCAAAAGATCTTTGCTATGTGTTTAAACGTGAGCTCCTATGGATTCCGTTCTTTGGCTGGGTCATGGGATTACTCAATATGATTCATATCAATCGCTCGGCTAAAGAGAGTTCCGCAATCTCGGTCACCAATCAAGGAAAGGCACGTTTACAAGCCGGGAAATGGATTATTTTGTTTCCAGAAGGAACGCGCACACCTGTTGGCTCCCATAAGCCCTATCGCAAGGGTGGCGCTCGACTTGCAGGCTTGACCCAGGCGACGGTGCTTCCTGTTGCTCATAATGCCGGTCATTTCTGGCCCCGTAATAGTTTCTTGAAGTACCCTGGCCTCATTACTGTTTCTATTGGACCTGCGATCCCGTCGCATGGAAAATCTGGTGATCAATTGCATACAGAGGTTGAGTCTTGGATTGAGGGTGAGATGCGTCG
>DENG01000062.1:1137-2344 GCA_002359975.1 Polynucleobacter sp. UBA2650 | reverse complement strand
TCAGCTCTTCATCAGAAAGGTTTAACTCTGCTTGGAAGGCATGTAAGTTACTACGCAGCATTTTACGTCGTTGTGCAAATGCCATCGCTACGATCTTGCTTAAGGCGTCCCATTCCTTCGCCGTCAAATCAAAATCACGGCGCGGGATCATGCGGACTACTGCTGAGTTCACCTTAGGTTTAGGCTCAAAGGCCTCCGGTGGTACATTCATGATTTGTTCCACATAGTAGCGCGCTTGAAGCATGACTGATAAACGACTGTATTCAGAATCACCTGCTGCCGCTGTAATTCGTTCAACCACCTCGGCTTGCAACATAAAAACCTGCTCATCGATCCAGGGTGCTGCTGAGATCAAATGAAAAAGTAGTGGTGAAGAGATGTTGTATGGCAGATTACCGATGATGCAACTGCGTTGCTTCGCCTCTTTACCCCGCTGAGCCCATGATAGAAAGTCAAATTCAAGCGCATCGCCCTCGATGATATTTAATCCAATTAAAGCTTGCTTCTGCTTTTGCTCCTGCCAATAACTTACCAGGTCACGATCGATTTCAAGAATATCCAGATGGTCTACCTGAGAGAGCAGTGGTAATGTTAAGGCTCCCAAACCAGGACCAATTTCTAAGAGATGGATGTTTGATTCGGGAGCTAGGGCACGCACAATCCCCGAAACAATGCTGCCATCGGTTAGAAAGTTCTGCCCAAATCGCTTACGTGCCTGATGCATTAAAACGCTTCTGTCTTAAGGTGAGCTCTTGGGCTAAGTTGAGTGCGGCGTACATACTGTGCCAATCTGCCTTATCGTGTCCAGCAATATCCAGTGCAGTGCCATGATCCACTGAGGTGCGAATATAAGAGAGACCCAAAGTCACGTTCACACCCTCGGTAAACGTTGCAAACTTGAAGGGGGCTAAGCCTTGATCGTGATACATGGCCAATACGGCGTCAGCAGCCTGTAAACGAGCTGGATTAAAAAGCGTGTCAGCTGGAAATGGTCCAGATATCTTGATCCCTTCAACCTGCGCCGCCTTGATCGCTGGGATAATCGTGTCAATTTCTTCTCGCCCTAAATGTCCATCCTCTCCGGCATGGGGATTTAAACCAGTCACCATAATGATGGGGCTAGCAATACCAAAGCGGGTTTGTAGATCAGAATGAATAATACGAATGGTTTGCAATAAAGACTTGTATTGAATCGATTGGGCCACTT
>DENG01000062.1:0-1057 GCA_002359975.1 Polynucleobacter sp. UBA2650 | reverse complement strand
TAGGATCTGATATCTCCCCACACAACATCATGACAACTTGGTCTTTGCCATCTAGTTGGGCCAAGAACTCGGTATGCCCACTAAATTCTAACAAGGGTCTGCTTAATATACTTTTCTGAACGGGGGCTGTTATCAAAGCGTCATGCACTCCTGAACGGCAGGCTTCACTGGACTCTTGAATTACAGAAAGAACATAGGGGGCATTTTCTGGATTAAGCCTACCAATTTGGTTTGGCTTGATGAGCGGGATGTGCGCAATCTGAATTTGGCTTACTAAGCTTTGAGATTGCAGCAGACTTCGATCACCATAGAGAGTAATTTTGGTATGAGGATTATCTGCAATAAATGCGTTTGCAGCCGCAATCGATACCTCTGGCCCTATACCGGCAGGCTCACCAGTACTAATTGCTAACTTAACGGTACTGTTCATCCACGTTCAAAATTTTGACTGTTGCCGTATCGCGTAACTGTCGCAACCAGTCTTGATAAGCCTGCTCAAATTTACGTTCTCGGATCGCTGCACGCGCAAACTCCCGTTGCTTCTCAACCGTCAGCTGCGCTTCACGTCGCTCCATTACCTGAATTAAATGCCATCCAAATTCAGTCTTTACTGGATCGCTGACTTCGCCAATTTGTAAACGGTTCATAGCAATCTCAAAAGGAGGCACAAGATCGCCCGGACTCATCCAGCCTAAAACGCCGCCATTTTGAGCCGAGCCATCCTCTGAAAATTTCTTTGCCAGAGAGTCAAAATCTGCAGTCTTTGCTCGGATTTGATCTCGATATCCGAGTAAGCGGCGCTCAACATCAGCATCTTGTAGGCCTTGGCGTTGCCGAATAAGAATATGTCGCGCTAGAGTTTGGGTAACCATCATATTTTGCGGTGTGGCATCAAGAGGGTTGGCATTACTTGCTGCGCGCACTCCTGAACCAGAACTCCGTCGGTCCATCACTTTAAGTACGTGAAATCCTGCAGGGCTTCGAACTACAGAAGATGCAACTTGGCCTGGGCCTAAATTACGAACCGTCTCTGTAAAAATTTGGGGTAAGCGATCTT
>DENG01000059.1 GCA_002359975.1 Polynucleobacter sp. UBA2650 | reverse complement strand
CAGAAGCTGTTCGTAAACGCCGATGCGCGTAAGAACTCAAGTGATGCGCGGACCCTTGTCCGCGTTTTTATTTCTACTAAGTCTCGTCGACCTTATTTTGGTTTTTCCACAAAACATCATGGCCACCAGCAGCACGATTGAGTACGCGAGCCAGCACAAAGAGAAGGTCCGATAGTCGGTTGACATATTGACGAGGAGAATCATGAATGGGATCAGCCCAACCCAGTTTCACAATCGAGCGTTCAGCACGACGGCACACTGTTCGACAAATGTGTGCTTGAGCGGCAGCGTGAGTACCGCCTGGCAAAATAAATTCTTTCAGGGGAGGCAGGCTGGCGTTGTACTGATTCAGCCAGACATCTAATTGCTCTACCTGTTCAGTCTTGAGTAAAGTGTAGTTAGGGATACAAAGTTCGCCGCCCAAATCAAATAAATCATGCTGAACCCGCAGCAGAAGATTTCGTAGATCGTTCGCAATTGAGTCGGGAAACTCTTCGGTCATCAAGACCCCAATCTGAGAGTTGAGCTCATCCACATCGCCCATGGCGCAGATCCGCAAATGATCCTTTTCAACCCGGCTACCATCACCTAAACCGGTCATCCCGGCATCGCCGGTTCGCGTCGCTATTTTTGAAAGTCTATTTCCCATGCACTGATTATAGGTAAGTGGCTAAAATAGACCGATGAACGCCCCCCACACCGCCGCAGAAATCCTTACTATCCAAGAAAAACAGGCGCTTTTAGTCTCGGCCCTTAGTCCTATCCTGGCAGAAGATGCTCTCCTATGGCAGCCAGAGGACACTATTCCCTATGAGTGCGATGGTTTAGCAGCCTACCGAAAAATGCCTCTGGCAGTTGCTCTCCCAGAGACTGAGGATCAGGTTGTGCGTATTCTTAAGGCTTGCCATGCCATGCAAATTCCCATTGTTCCAAGAGGATCTGGGACAGGTTTATCGGGAGGCGCGATGCCGATCGAGCAAGGTCTCGTTCTTTCCTTGGCTAAGTTTAAAAAGATTACGAAGATTGATCCGTTCACACGAACCGCTGTTGTGCAACCGGGTGTGCGCAATCTAGCAATCTCTGAAGCGGTGGCCAAGCATGGCTTGTACTACGCGCCAGACCCATCCTCCCAAATTGCTTGCTCGATTGGCGGCAACGTTAATGAGAACTCGGGCGGTGTTCATTGTCTAAAGTATGGGCTCACACTTCACAATGTATTAAGAGTACGCGCTGTATTAATGAATGGCGACGTCGTTGAATTTGGTGGTATGGCCCCTGATGCGCCTGGACTCGACCTGCTTGCAGTACTAATTGGTAGCGAGGGAATGCTGGGTATTGTTACCGAGATTACAGTAAAGCTCGTCCCTAAGCCCAAATTAGCTCGGGTCATTATGGCGAGTTTTAACGACATAGAAAAGGGTGGTAACGCGGTCGCAGCCATTATTGCGGCCGGCATCATCCCAGCAGGTCTTGAAATGATGGATCGGGCTACCACTCGTGCTGTAGAAGAATTTGTGCATGCGGGTTATGACCTCGATGCTGAAGCTATATTGTTATGCGAATCAGACGGCACCCCCGAAGAGGTTGAGGAGGAGATTGCGCGCATGAATGCTGTGCTTGAACAGCAAGGAGCAAGCCGTATCCAGGTCTCACAAAATGAGGCGGAGAGATTACGCTTCTGGAGTGGTCGTAAAAATGCCTTCCCAGCTGCCGGTCGAATTGCGGCAGATTATTACTGCATGGATGGCACGATCCCTAGACGACACATTGCGACCTTATTGCGTCGCATTAAGGGTATGGAAGAAAAATATCGCTTAGGCTGTTTAAATGTATTTCATGCAGGCGATGGAAATATGCATCCCCTAATTCTGTTTAATGGCGCCGATCCTGATGAATGGCATCGTGCTGAAGAATTTGGTACCGAGATTCTAGAGGCCTGTGTTGAGTTAGGTGGCACGATTACCGGAGAGCATGGGGTTGGTATTGAGAAGATTAATTCGATGTGCGTGCAATTTGGTGAGCAAGAGCGTGAACTCTTTTGGGGCGTTAAAGCAGCATTTGATCCAGATCGCTTACTAAACCCCGACAAAGCAATCCCAACACTCAACCGCTGTGCCGAATACGGCAGAATGCGGATTAGTGGTGGCGCTCTGCCTCACCCAGAGTTGGAGCGCTTCTAAGTATGAGTGAAGCAATTCTTTCGCAGTTTCGGGAACAGATTATCGAGGCAGGTAAACATAACAAAGCCTTATCGATCGAAGGTGGCGCTAGCAAGGATTGGTTTGGCAATCCAAAACTCCCGCAAACCTTAAGCACCAAACCTTATCAAGGAATCTTGGATTACCAACCGGAGGAGTTAGTCATCACGGCATGTGCAGGCACTCCAATTGCTGAAATTGAAGCGGCGCTCTCTGAAAAAAATCAGATGCTTCCCTTTGAACCACCCCACTTTGGACAGGCAGCTACTTTTGGCGGAGTAATCGCGGCAGGACTTGCTGGTCCCGCTCGCATCAGTACTGGTAACTTAAGAGATTTTGTCTTGGGCACTCGCCTCATGGACGGTCGCGGTGAAGATCTTTCCTTTGGTGGCAAGGTCATGAAAAACGTTGCTGGCTATGATGTCTCACGCCTCTTGCCAGGATCGCTAGGTACTCTTGCTCTGCTACTTGAGGCGTCTGTCAAGGTACTACCAAAGCCCGCTGCGACAGCGAGTTTACGTTGCACCATCACACAAGATCGCGCATTACGTATTCTGAATGAATGGGCTGGACAACCACTCCCCATTAATGCAAGTGCATGGATTGGCAAGACCAATGAAGAGGGTCAGCTGACGGTTCGCTTAGCAGGTGCTAACGCTGCAGTTGCTACCGCAAGCAAAATGATGGTGGCGGAACTAAGCGCCACATTGATGGACTTTACGGATGCAGTTACTTTCTGGAATGAATTGCGTGAGCAAGCCCATGTTTGGTTCAAGGAGCTTGCTCCGGGCAACGCGCTCTGGCGATTATCGTTACCAGCAAACTGTCCTTCCATCCCAATGCCAATCGGTTTTAATCCGACTAGCATTATGGAGTGGCATGGTCAACAACGTTGGTTTCAGGGGCCAGCTAATCAAAGCATTTCGAACACTCTGATAGCGCTTGCTCAAGAACATGGTGGACATGCCAGTTGTTTTAGAAATAATGGTTCTGAACAGTTTGAACGTTTCACCTCTTTGCAATCAAACCCTCTTACTGCTGGTCTAGAGCTTGTGCAAAAACGCTTGCGCCACTCCTTTGATCCATTTGGAGTCTTTACGACAGGTCGCCTACCTTAATTATGGAAACTAAATTAGCACCACAATTTATCAATACCGCAGATGGTATTGAAGCAAAGCGTATCTTAGGGAAGTGCGTACATTGTGGCTTTTGTACTGCAACATGTCCAACCTATCAGTTATTAGGTGATGAGTTGGATGGTCCACGTGGTCGCATTTACCTCATTAAACAAATTGCTGAGGGTCAGTTGCCGACCGAGAAGACCCGCGGACACCTAGATCGCTGCCTTACTTGCCGCAATTGTGAAAGCACGTGCCCTAGCGGCGTCGAGTATGGCAAGCTCGTGGATATCGGACGCAAATGGGCTGAAGAGAAAACCGCACCGCGCCCATCTTCAGAGCGAATAACCCGCTGGCTGTTAAAAGAGGGTTTAACAAGTCCAACGCTCTTTAACACGGCAATGGCCGTGGGTCGCGTAGTACGACCACTTATGCCTGCTGCGCTTCAGAGAAAAATACCGCAGGGCTTACCTGCAGGACAGCGCCCACAGCGCCACCATGCACGCAAGATGTTGATCCTTGAGGGCTGTGTTCAACCGGGCATGCTACCCAACATCAATCACGCCACCGTTCGGGTCTTAGATGCATTGGGTATTGAGCTAATCAGCAGTAGTAAAGTAGGATGCTGTGGTGCACTGCGCTATCACCTCAACGACCAAGATGGCGGGCTTACCGATGCCAAACGCAATATTGACGCTTGGTGGCCATCTATTGAGAATGGCAAAGACTCAGTAGAGGCGATTGTGATGAATGCCTCCGGCTGCGGCGTGATGGTGAAAGACTATGGGCATTTATTACACGATGATCCGCTCTACGCAAGCAAAGCAAAGAGAGTTTCTGAGCTTTGTAAAGATCTATCAGAAATCATGCCGCAATTTCAGGAAAAGTTGATTCAGAAAATTGGGCAAGATAAGAAAGCGGGGGTTGTCTATCACCCACCATGCACCTTACAGCATGGTCAACAAATTAGGGGTAAGGTTGAAGGTCTTCTAGAAAGTCTGGGTATCGGTGTGAATGTATGTGCCGATAGTCATTTATGTTGTGGCTCAGCAGGCACCTACTCGGTATTACAACCAAAACTCTCTGAGCAATTACGTATCCAAAAGATTCAGAATCTAGAAACTGCCTGCACGAGCTCTGGTGCTAAGACAGTAGTATCCGGTAATGTGGGCTGCATCAGCCATCTTCATCAAGACCACCTACCGGTTCGTCATTGGGTTGAGATCATCGATCAACTTCTAGCTAAAACATAATGGGGCGCATTACTAACCAATTGATGGCAATTCAGTATCGTATTGATGCTGCTGCCGAGGAATATGGTCGTGACCCAGAGACCATACAACTAATTGCTGTTAGCAAAACCTTCCCGAGTGCAGCCATCGAAGAAGCGATGCATGCAGGACAAAGAGCGTTTGGTGAGAACTACGTTCAAGAGGCTGTTGATAAAATTAAGCAGCTTGATAAATTACGCCCCTGGCTTGAATGGCATTTCATTGGCCCGCTTCAAAGCAATAAAACGGCTGAGATTGCAGAGCACTTTGATTGGATGCACACCATTGACCGCCTGAAGATTGCTGAACGTCTTTCTGTTCAGCGTGAGCCGCATGCTCGTCTTGGCCCCCTTCAGGTCTGTGTGCAAGTAAATATTAGCGGGGAAGAAAGTAAATCCGGCGTTCATCCCTCTGAAGCGCTTGCCCTGTGTGAGCAAATTGCGCCATTACGCGGTCTTACCTTGCGTGGACTAATGGCAATACCAGAGCCCACCCAGAATCCCAATGAACAACGTAAATCGTTTGCAGCAGTTCGGGAACTTTTTGAGTCTATTCGTATGCAAAAAGAAATGACTGCTGGTTTTCATAACTTCGATACCCTATCTATGGGCATGTCGGAAGATCTGGAGGCGGCTATTGCTGAGGGCGCTACGATGATACGGGTGGGGAGCGCTATTTTTGGACAACGTCCGCCTAGCGCTAAGATAGAGGCATGACAAGATCTAATCACATGAATACCCTTTTTATTGGGGGCGGCAATATGGGTCGAGCCCTTATTGGCGGCCTTCTAAAAAAAGGATTTGATCCTAAATCTATATCCACTGTTGAGACCGACCCTCAAACTGCAGCACATCTTACCCATGACTTCTCCATTCATGTTTTATCGACTCTAATGAATGCGCAAGAGCAATTAAATGCAGCACACGTTGTGATCGTTGCGGTAAAGCCCCAAGACTTCAAGTCTATCGCTTTTGAGTTAGCCCGCCTTATCAAAAATTGTTCAGGTGAGCGTCCTCTTATTCTAAGTATTGCAGCAGGTATTCCGACTGCCAGTATGGCCCACTGGTTGCACTATGAGTGCTGCGTTCGTGCAATGCCCAATACACCTGCCCTGATTAATCAGGGTATGACTGGCTTATTTGCGCCAGCAACTGTGAGTGAGGCACAACGCAAGCATGCTGAAACTATTTGTTCATCCGTTGGCAAAACAGTATGGATTCATGATGAGTCTTTGATGGATGCGGTTACTGCAGTTTCGGGAAGCGGGCCTGCGTATGTGTTTGCATTTTTAGAGGCTCTGCAGTCTGGTGGTGAACGTATGGGGCTACCTACTGACACGGCTCGGCTATTAGCCTACCAAACCGTAGTTGGCGCAGCCGCCCTGGCGATGCAGTCGAGTGATTCTCCGTCTACTTTGCGTCAGAAAGTGACCTCTAAGGGGGGTACCACGGCAGCAGCCCTAGATGTTTTACATGAAAAACAGTGGCAAGGTATTTTGGAAGAAGCCCTTGCTGCAGCCAAAGAGCGTGGAGTACAAATGGCTAAAGAGCTGGGTGGCTCTTAATCAATTGCCTACTCCAATAGCAAGCCCAAAAAGATTCCTAAAAATAAACTGGCTCCCAGCCAATTATTGTGCAAGAAAGCCTTGAAGCAGGCATCACGCTTACGGCTTGAAATCAAACGCAGCTCATAGATTGCGCACCCCAGAGCAGCGATCCAGCCAAGATAGAACCATTTGCTAAGCCCAACTAACTCAGCGACCCAAATTTGAGAAGCAAACAATATGCCGTAACAAATTGTGATTGCAGTGACATCAAATCGCCCAAATGTAATGGCGGAGGTTTTTAATCCGAGGCGAATATCGTCATCACGATCAACCATTGCGTAAGCCGTATCGTAGGCAATGGCCCAAAAGATATTACCAATCAACAAAATCCAAGCTTCGATGGGGATCATATTTTGAATAGCCGCATATGCCATGGGTATCCCAAAACCAAAGGCAACTCCTAATACTGCTTGCGGTATCGAAAAAAATCGTTTTGTAAATGGGTAGATGCCAGCAATGATCACAGCAAAAACGGATAACTGTTTTGTGAGTATATTTAAAGGTTGTATCAACAGAAAAGAAACCAGTGCAAGGCCTATCGCAATCAATACAGCCTCTTTTTTGCTGATCTTGCCACTGGTTAGAGGACGTTCTTTGGTTCGTAATACATGCTTATCAAAATCTCGATCTGCATAATCATTGATTGCGCATCCAGCACTTCGCATTAGTACGGTACCCACACAAAAGATAAGTAGCATTGAAAGAGTGGGCCACCCATCGCTAGCCAGAAATAAGCCCCAGAGAGTTGGCCATAGCAGTAACAAAATACCGATGGGCTTATCTAAGCGCACCAGCGCGATGTAGGACTGCAAACGCTCGGGAATCAGAGCAGCCTCGCTCCAGGAAGATCGCAAGCCCGAATCGTGCGTGCTAAAGCTTTCATCGCCTCTATTCGGGGGTAGCCCTTGCGCCACACTAAGCTCACGCGTCGAGTGGGCTCAGGGTCATTAAACGGAATATAAATAATTAAGCCGTCTCGATCATTGGGATTGATCACCGAGGTACGAGGCAATACGGTTATGCCAATACCACCTGCTACCATTTGGCGAATAGTCTCTAAGGAAGAGCCCTCAAAGCTGCGATGCTCACCTAATGTAAGGCCGGAACCAAAACGGTTTAACTCTGGGCAAACCCCCAAGACGTGATCTCTAAAACAATGGCCTGCGCCCAGCAATAAGGTGTTTTGCTCTTTGAGCTCTTTTTGGCCAATGGTGGGACGATCTGACCACTCATGTCCCTTGGGAATGGCTACTAAAAAGGGTTCCTCATACAGATCCAGAAAATCTAATCCAGCGCTCGGAAATGGGTCGGCTAAGATGGCGCAATCCAACTCACCTTGGCGCAGCATCTCAATTAAGCGTACGGTAAAGTTCTCTTCCAAAAATAGAGGGGCCTTTGGTAAGGTATCGCGTGCAACCCGAACTAAGCTTGGAAGTAAATAAGGAGCAACGGTATAAATAGCCCCTAAGCGTAATGGTCCGGACAAGGGGTCTTGCCCATGTTTGGCCAAGTGCTTTAGAGCGTTAGCTTCTTCTAATACGCGTTGGGCTTGCTGAATAATGACCGCGCCGAGAGTGGTAAGAGCAACATCAGAACTAGTACGCTCAAAAATTTGGGTCTGCAGCTCTTCTTCAAGCTTCTTAATAGCAACCGACAAGGTTGGTTGAGAAACATGACAGGCCTCGGCAGCCCGTCCAAAATGGCGCTCCCTAGCAACGGCAACGATATAACGGAGTTCGGTTAAGGTCATAGTGCAATTATCAAGCCTTTAGAAATTCTGTGCGTGATCCGACCCAACGGCCTAAATGGGCCTGCACTAGATCAGGGTGCTGTATTAACAAACGATCAGCCAGATCTTGGGCAATCTTAATTAACCATGCATCCCGCTGCAGGTCAACAAAACGTAGCATCGCCTCACCGGATTGCTTCGCGCCCAGGAGTTCACCAGGCCCTCGCAAAGCCAAATCCCGCTCTGCGATTACAAATCCATCAGAAACCTCTCGCAGGGTCTGTAAGCGCTCTTTGGCCGCCAAGGATAAGGGCTCTGAGTACATCAATATGCAGGTTGACTCGGCAGATCCCCTCCCTACTCGTCCCCGCAACTGATGAATCTGGGCATAGCCAAAACGCTCCGCATGCTCAATAACCATCAAAGCAGCATTGGGTACATCAACCCCAACTTCAATCACCGTGGTGGAAACCAAGACCTTGGTATTACCAGACTTGAAGTTTGCCATGATGGCTGCCTTCTCCTCTGCCTTTAAGCGTCCATGAATCAATCCAACTGGGTAGTTGCCAAGGACACTGGATAACTCTGCATGACTATCAACCGCCGTTTGCAATTGCAAGGCCTCAGACTCCTCAATCAAGGGACAGACCCAATAGGCTTGCAAGCCTTTTTGGAGCCACTGCTCAAGCCCGGCAATAACTTCTTGACGTCTCCCATCTTTCACCAGCTTGGTTGTGATTGGCTGTCGCCCTGGAGGAAGCTCATCAATCACGGATACATCGAGATCGGCGTAATAGGTCATCGCCAAAGTACGCGGTATGGGCGTAGCCGACATCATGAGTTGATGGCAGTAGTAGGTTACTGAGCCAATCCGCTGAGAGATTTCTAGACGTTGACGTACACCAAAGCGATGTTGTTCATCAATGACCGCCAGACCCAACGCAGCAAAATGTACCGCATCCTGAATTAAGGCATGTGTCCCCACCACAATTTGCGCTTGACCAGATTCAATTAAATCTTGGGCTTGTTTCTTTTCCTTAGCCTTCATGCCCCCCGCTAACCAAATCACTGAAACGCCCAAGGGTTCAAACCATTCCTTAAACTTCAAATAATGTTGCTCGGCCAAAATTTCGGTGGGCGCCATAATGGCAACCTGATAAGAGCGCTCTACCATTTGTGCGCTTGCCAAAGCAGCTACGATCGTTTTGCCACTTCCTACATCACCCTGCAATAAACGATTCATGGGATAACTTGCCTGCAAATCATTACTAATTTGTGCCCATACCTTGTTCTGAGCAGCGGTCAATTCAAAAGGAAGTGCCTCGTGTAATTGGTGCGTGAGTGATTTTGTTTTTACTGGAGACAAGGATCTTGCTGGCTGATCGGTCAATATCGAAGGAGGAGATGCGCGGCCCTTGCGTATTTCATGAGCTTGCTTAAGTGATATTTGTTGAGCGAGCAACTCTTCGAGCTGTACTCTGCGCCAAGCGGGATGCGTTCGCTCCATTAATGCATTCGTATCAGCATCTGCAGGCGGTTGATGTAAATACATCACTGCATCCCGAAGACTAAATTGCATCGCCGCCTTCTCGGCACTAACTAAGATTGAAGGGGGAAGAATTTCAGCTAGAACCGTTTGCATACTAGGGTGATCTAAGGCTCCTAAAACTGCTTTACGAATAGCTGCTTGACTAATGCCTGCAGAGACTGAATAAACTGGGCTTAAGCTCTTTGGCAAGGGCGCATTTGCCGGCACTGCTCGCACAGTAGGATGCACCATCTCCGCGCCCAAATAACCATCCCGAATCTCTCCACGAACGCGTAAGTGAGCTCCGACTGCCATTTGCTTTTGCTGACTCGGATAAAAATTAAGCCAACGAAGATTTAGCTCGGAATGATCATCCTCAATGGTGACCACCAACTGTCGACGGGGCCGATACAGAACTTGACTACGAATTACCACACCTTGAGTTTGTACTGCACCCTCACCCGACTGAGCCATGGCTTCTGCAATAGTCCAAAGCTGGGTTTCATCCTCATAGCGCATGGGGAGATGCAAAGCCAAAGCGGCAGGAGTCCCCAACCCAATCTTTTCAAGGAGGGCTTGAGACCCTATCCGAGTCGGTGTTTTGCTTAATTTTGGCAAGGGCTTTGTGCTCATGGTTAGAATCCCAACACCGATGGTAATACCATGCAACTATCTGACTTCAATTACGACCTTCCCCCTGAGCTAATTGCTCAGCACCCATTAGCCGAACGCTCTGCCAGCCGGCTCTTAGAGCTTGCGCAAACTGCGGACGGAAAACCTCTATGCCTTGATCGTTCATTTAGCGATATTGTGCAATTAATTAATGAGAACGATCTTCTAGTCTTTAACGATACCCGAGTAATCCCAGCTCGCCTGTTTGGACAAAAAGAAACTGGGGGTCAGGTTGAACTTTTAATTGAACGCATTACAGGCCCTAATCAGGCCCTCGCCCAGATTCGGGCTTCAAAGGTTCCAAAGCCGGGCGGTCAAATTATGCTGCGCTCTCGGTCGCATGAGAGTGGCTCAGACAATACGCCAATCACAATCACTGTTTTAGGTCGAGCTAATCTTGGGGGGAGTAATGATTTTTATGAAATCACTTTCCCAGAAAATGCGATGTCAGTACTCGAGGCATATGGTGAGTTACCCCTCCCACCTTATATTGACCACACTCC
>DENG01000012.1:24234-24467 GCA_002359975.1 Polynucleobacter sp. UBA2650 | reverse complement strand
TCGTTGCGAAGATTTTGGCGTAATAGTTTTGCTAACGGGAATGTTTGTGCTGCAGACATTCCCTCGTTCTTTAGATGTAATGATTAACGCGGCAGCACCGCTCTGCTCTTTGGAAATATTATGCAAAATCAAAAAATTAGAATTCGTTTAAAAGCATTTGACTATCGTTTAATTGATCAGTCTGCTGCTGAGATTGTCGATACCGCCAAGCGAACTGGAGCTGTTGTGAAGGG